>NZ_PJJK01000119.1:0-188484 GCF_002929785.1 Cryobacterium sp. Y62
ATTCGCCATGCTGCGAGACGGCACCCTCTACGAAACTGAACACCAACTCGCTGCTTGACAAAAACATAGGGGCACCCCCCACGCGCCCGAGCGCTTCCCCCTGACGCACATACAGGTTGACTTCGTCGACGGCGCACAAGGCCGCGACGCGACCGTACTCGGGATACTCGCTGACGACATCCTCAAACTTGACAACCACTTCTCGACGGTCATTTTTAGCCGTCGATGCCGCCTCACTCGCGAGTCGCTCGTTGACCTCGATACGAGCAGGGAGCACCGCATCGGCAAGGTCGACCACGGCGCGCATGTCGTGAGTGATCAAGCGGATGGCGCTGTCCAGTCGATCGCGGAGGCTCCGCAGCAGGTCGCGAATTTCAGCCTGCACCGTCACGTCGAGGGCGGTCGTGGGTTCGTCGGCGATGAGCAACTGCGGGTCCATAGGAGACGGATTAAGCGATCATGGCACGCTGACGTTGCCCACCGCTCAATCGGTGGGGGTAGGAGTTGAACGCCATCAGCAGATTAAGCAGTTCGACCATGTCGAGCAGCTCCAGCGCGCGTCTTGGCCTGCGAGGGGGATATGCCGAAGTGGGCGCGCAGGGTCTCGATGATCTGAAACCCGATCGTGTCGACCGGGGTGAGCGTCGTCATCGGTTCCTGAAAGATCATCGCTATCTGGCCGCCGCGCACCGTGTGCATCTGAGCGGGCTTCAGTTCCATAAGCTCGCGGCTACTGAGCTTGACGCTGCCAAAGATGCGGCTGTTTTCGGGGAGCAGGTCGAGAATAGTCGTCTAGCTGGCACTCTTGCCCGAGCCTGACTTGCCAACGATGGCGAACACCTTGCCCAGCTCGATCGAATAGTTCAGGCTGAGCGCGGCCGGCACCCAGACGTTATCGACGCCGGAGTGCACGGTGAGGTCGGTGACCTGCAGCACGCGGGGAGACAATGTGGTCGTCGCCTCGTCGGTCATGAAAACCTGCCTTCATCGAAGCTGCTCGTGCGGTGGGTGCAAACAAAATCTGGCAGCATGGCTGCATGCCCGTCGCTTCCGACCCGAATGTTTTCTACTCGCGGTTCAACCGCATCATCGCCACCATCTTTGCCACGGTTGCCGCGCTCAGCGCGCTCAGCCTGTTCCTGCTGCCCACTACATCGAACCGCTGGCTCGCCGTTCCGGCCCTGTTCGTCATGCTGTTCGTCTGGGAGGTGCTCTGGCGGCCCGACTTGCAAGTGAGCGACGATGTCGTGACCATTCGTAATCCGCTGCGCACCATCGTTGTGCCGTGGGAGGCGCTCGTGCACGTCGACACCAAGTTCGCACTCACCCTGTACACGCCGGGGCACAAGTTCGCGGTCTACTGCGCCCCGGCGCCCGGCCGGAGCCAGACCAGCGCCGGACGTCGTAAGATCACCGACCCGGTACCCTATGTCAGCGGCCCGCCGCGGCTCGGCGACCTGCCTGGAAGTGAGTCCGGCCAGGCGGCGCAACTGGTGCGCTCGCGCTGGGACGCGTTGCAGCGCAGCGGCCAGGTAGACAGCGGCCTCGCAGCCCAGACCCCCGTTGAGGTCGTCTGGGCATGGGGACGCTGCGGCGCGCTGGTGGCGGGCGCTGCGGCATCCCTTCTGGCGATATTTCTTGCCTAGCTTCGCGGAACGGGGTCGTGTCGAGGCCTGCGGTGCTGCCGCCCATCTCAAAGTATTGGGTGCCTGTGGTTACATGCGCAGTGTCCGGGCCTATCGTCGCCCTGTCGTAGTATCCGGATCCGATCGCCCAGGCAAGAATCATGTCATCCGCTGTGACCGGTTCGTCGTGCTGCGGCCGCGGGTCGAGTGCGGCCGGCTAGGGCAATAAAGAAGATCTATCATTTTCGCCAAAGAAATACCCGAACCGTTATGAAATTGCACCATTCTTCATCGTTCCAGTCGCGCATTCTGCACAAATCCCGCGTCTGCTCCGTAAGGACGAAGCGTTTCGTTCGTTTGGGGACAAACAACCACAAGATGCCATGCCCGGCAGTCGGTAGACGAAAGGCCCGACCGGAATAATTACCGGTCGGGCCTGGATTGCAGAAAGCGTTCGACTACCGCCCGAACTCAAAGTTCGCTCCGGGGATTGCCGCCAGCAGTTCCTGCGTGTAGACCTCCCGCGGGTTGTCGAACACGTCGTCGGTCGACGAGGCTTCGACGATGCGTCCCTTCTGCATGACGCAGACATTGTCGGCGACCAGGCGCACGACAGCGAGGTCGTGCGTGATGAACAGATACGTCAGACCCAGGTCTGTCTGCAACTCGGTAAGCAGGTTCAGGATCTGACCCTGCACAAGCACATCGAGTGCGGAGACGGCTTCGTCGAGCACGAGCACGTCGGGCTTCAATGCCAAAGCTCGCGCGATCGCGATGCGCTGACGCTGGCCACCGGAGAGTTCGCTCGGGTATCTAAACTGGGTCGACGCGGGCAGGGACACCTGATCGAGCAGCTGCAGCACACGCTTCTGCCGCTCCCGCTTGGTGCCAACCTTGTGCGCGAGCAGCGGCTCGGCGATGGTGTTTCCCACGTTGTACTGCGGGTCGAGCGAACCGTACGGATCTTGGAACACGGGCTGCACGCGGCGGCGGAAGTTCAGCAGCTCGCGCCCCTTCAAGCCAGCGACGTCGCGCCCCTCGAATTCAATCCGCCCGCTGGTGAGGCCCTCGAGCTGCAGAATGAGCTTGGCCACGGTGGACTTGCCGGAACCGGACTCCCCCACGATCGCCGTGGTGGTGCCCTTCTTCACCCCGAACGATACGTCGTTCACAGCGAGAAGCTCGTCGAAACGCAATCCGGACTTACGAATGCGATACATCTTGGTGATGCCCTCGACCGAGATGAGGTCCTTGCCCGAGGCTGCAAGTTCACGGTCTGTCGCACGCTGAATCAGCGCGGTGTCCGTGCCTCCGGCCGAGAAGATTTCGGTCGCCGGGCCATCCTCGTTCTTCTTGGCCTGAATGCGACGCGAGGCGAGGCTCGGCGCGGCCGCCACCAGACGCTGGGTGTACGGGTGCTGCGGGTTGGCGAGGATCTCCTGCGACGGGCCCGATTCGACGATCTTGCCCTTGTACATCACGACGAGCTGCTCGGCCCGCTCCGCGGCGAGACCGAGGTCGTGAGTAATAAACAGGACGCTGGTGCCGTAATCCCGGGTGAGGGTGGCCAGGTGGTCGAGAATCTGGCGCTGCACGGTGACGTCGAGCGCACTGGTCGGCTCGTCGGCGATGAGCAGTTTCGGCCGGGCCGACAGTCCGATACCGATGAGCACACGCTGACGCATGCCGCCGGAGAATTGGTGCGGGTATTGCTTGAGCCGGTCAGCGGCATCCGCCAGACCCGCCTCTTGCAGCACTTCAATGGTGCGCGCCCTCAGGGGCTTGCCGCGAAGTCCGCTGTTGGCCTTGATGGCTTCGGACACCTGAAAACCGATGTTCCACACCGGGTTGAGGTTGCTCATCGGGTCCTGCGGAACGTAGCCGATCTCGCGGCCGCGCACGGCCTGCATGTCGGTGGCGTTCAGAATGGTCAGGTCGCGACCCTCGAACAGGATCTGCCCGCCGGTCACCTGGCCGGTGCCGGCCAACAGTTTAATGATCGCTTGGGCCGTCGTGGTCTTGCCCGAACCGGACTCCCCGACGATCGCGAGGGTCTGACCGGGGTAAAGCGTGAGGCTGACGCCGCGCACGGCGGGCACGATGCCGCGCTGGGTGCGGAAGCCGACCTCGAGGTCGCGGACCTCCAAGAGTGGTTCGGAGCCGGCGGGGGGAGTCTTATTCACGGTTTCGGTCACTAACTGGGTCATCGGCGTGCCCTCGCCTGGGGATCGAGCGCGTCGCGCAGCACGTCACCGAGCATGAGGAACGCCAGCACGGTCAAAGAGAGCGCAATCGAGGGGTACAACAGCACCTGCGGGCTCGTACGAATGGATGTCTGCGCCTCGCCGATATCGCGTCCCCACGACATCGTGCCGGGGCCGAGGCCGATACCGAGGAAGGAGAGCGTGGCTTCGGCAACGATAAAGGTGCCGAGTGAGACCGTCGCGATGACGATAACGGGGGCGATCGCGTTAGGAACGACGTGGCGCACCAGAATCTTGAACTTGGACACGCCGAGTGCGACCGAGGCCACCACGTAGTCCGAGTTTCGCGCGGTCAGTACCGCGCCGCGCATGATGCGCGCGACCTGCGGCCAGGCGAAGATCGAGATAACCAACGCGATGACCACCGGGGTGCGGTCGGGCAGCACCGAGAGCAACACGATGGCGCCGAGCACGGTCGGAACGGCGAAGAAGATGTCGCCGATGCGCGAAACGACGGCGTCGAGGAATCCGCCGTAGTAGCCGGCGAGGGCACCGACGATGAGACCGAACAGGGTCACAATCGATGCGGCCAACATGCCGACGGTTACCGAGGCGCTGGTACCGAAGATGATTCGGGCATAAACGTCGCAGCCCTGAAAGGTGAATCCGAGCGGATGCCCGGACTGCGGAACCCCGTTGCTGTCCGACAGCTGGCACTGGGTCGGTGACACCGAGGAAAACCATCCGGGTATCAGCGCCACCGCGACGATGAGCAGTATGAGTCCGGAGGAAATCCAGAAGGCAGGCCGACGACGCATCGCATCCCAGGCATCCGCCCAGGTGCTGCGCGCTTTCGCGGTCTCGTCGAGGTGGTCGATCGCCACGAGAGGGGTGTCTTCGAGCGCTGCAACGAAGTGCGGCTGCGCGCCCTGGTTCTTACTTGGCATAACGGATCCTTGGGTCCAGAGCTGCGTACAGCAGATCGACGAGCAGGTTGGCGAGCACGAAGATCACGACCATGACGGCGATGAACGACACCACGGTCGGTCCTTCGCCGAGGCGAATGGCCTTGAACACGGTTCCCCCCACCCCGTTGATGTTGAAGATTCCCTCTGTGACGATGGCACCGACCATGAGCGAGCCGATGTCGACGCCGAGAAAGGTGATCACGGGTACGAGCGAGTTGCGCAGCACGTGCACGGTCACGACGCGCGGGCGGGAGAGTCCCTTGGCCGTGGCGGTGCGAACAAAGTCGGCGTTGAGGTTGTCCGACACGCTGGCCCGCGTGAGGCGCACAATATAGGCAAATGAAACGGATGCCAGCACCAGCGCTGGCAAAATCAGTTCGTCGATCGGTGCAGCACCACTGACGGTCGTGCGCGCCCAGCCCAGTTGCACGCCGAAGACGAATTGCAGTACGAAGCCGATCACGAAGGTCGGCACGCTGATCAGCAGCAGGCTTACGACGAGGGCGCTCGCATCGAACAACTTGCCCTTGCGCAGGCCGGCAATGAGGCCGACGAGGATGCCGAAGAACGCTTCGAAGGCGAGGGCGAGCATGGCTAGACGAGCCGTGATCGGGAAGGCGGAGGCCATCACGTCGGAGACGGAGCGACCGGAGTAGGTGGTGCCGAGGTCGCCCTGGAAGAAGTTGCCGATATAGAGCAGGTATTGCACGAGGAACGGCTTGTCGAGGTTGTACTCGGCGCGAATCTGGGCGATGACGGCGTCCGACGGCGGACGTTCGCCGTAGAGGGCAGCGATCGGATCTCCGGGGAGGGAGAACACCATGAAGTAGATGAGGAACGTGGCGCCGAAGAACACGGGGATCATCTGGAGCAGACGTTTGCCGGTGTACCAGAGCATCAGCTACCCGTCGGCGCAGTTGACACGGTGCTGATCGGCGCGGGTGAGGTCGAGTGCATGAAAGATTCGCAATCATTAAGCGGAACTCGAGAGGCCCGGGGAATGACCCCCGGGCCTCTCGTAACGACGTACTAGGAACGAACGATTAGTTCTTGGTGATCTCGTGGTAGAGCGGCACGGAATCCCAGCCGAACTCAACGTTGCTCACCGTGTCGGACCAGACACCCGAGGTGTTCTGGTACCACAGAGGGATGGTCGGGAGGTCCTGCAGCAGGACTTCCTGAGCTTCGACGTACTTGGCGGTGGCTTCTTCAACGCTGGACGCCGCGGCGCCTTCCTTGAGGAGTGTGTCGAACGCTTCGCTGCTGTAGCCCTCGTAGTTCGAGCCGGCACCGGTCTGGTACAGCGGCGCAAGGAAGTTGTACAGCGACGGGTAGTCGGCCTGCCAGCCGGCGCGAGTGGCACCGGTCAGTGCCTGAGCGTCACGGTCTTCGAGCGCAGCGCCGAAGGTCGGGTACGGCTTGCCAACTGCGTCGATGCCGAGCGTGTTCTTGACGCTGTTGACGACGGCGTCGACCCAGACCTGGTGGGGTCCATCCGCGTTGTAGGCAATGTCAAAGGTGCCGATATACGGCGAGATCGCATCGGCTTCGGCCCAGAGTGCGACGGCCTCTTCGGGGTTGAAGTCGAGCACTTCGGAACCCGCGAGGGAATCAGAGTAGCCATCGATGACCGGGGAGGTGAAGTCGGTGGCCGGGGTGCGGGTGTTCTGGAAGACAACGTCGGTGATCTCGGCGCGGTCAATGGCCATGGAGACGGCGGCGCGACGCAGCTTACCCTCATCGCCCGACCAGTGCTCGAGGTAGTACGGCATGTTGAAGGCCTGGAACACCGCGGCGGGCTCGTTGATGAAGGTCTCCGGGAAGTCCGACTCGTAGCTCGCGAGGGCGGATTCGGGGATGGCATCGAGCACGTCGAGGTCGCCGCCCTGCACGGCCGCGTAGGCGGCGTCGTAGGAAGCGTAGAAGATGATGGTCAATCCGTCGTTGGCCGGGGTGCGCACACCCGCGTAGTTCGGGTTGGTAAGGAGTTCGATTTGCACCTCGTGCTGCCAGGCATCGTCACCGGCGAGCATGTACGGGCCGTTGCCGATCGGGTTCTGACCGAAGGCGTCCATGTCCTCAAAAGCAACCTCGGGCAGCGGCGAGTACGCCGAGTAGCCCAGGCGGAGCGGCCAGTCGGCTTCGGTTCCTGCGAGCTCCACGGTGAACGTCGTGTCGTCGACGACGGTCAGGCCGGACATGGTCTCGGCGAGCGGTGAGGCGACGCGAAGGACGTTGCCGTCCTCGTCGGTCGCACCGGTCGGGTCGTCGATCATGTTGGAGACGTCGGAGTAGCCGACGATGTTGTCGAAGAAATAGGAGGAACCCTGCGCGTTGGTAGACAGCGCGCCGTAGTTCCAGGCATCAACGAATGACGATGCTGTGACGGGCTCGTCGTTGGTGAAGGTCCAGTCGTCGTTCAGGGTGACGGTCCAGGTCGTGGCGTCGTCGGACTCGATCGACTTAGCGACCTCGTTCTCGATTTCGCCCGCGGCCGAGTACGAGACCAGTCCGGCGAAGATGGACGTGACGATCTTTCCGCCACCCACCTCGGTGGTGTTGGTCGGGATCAGCGACATCTGCGGCTCGGTGCCGTTCGTGGTGATGATCGCGGTGCCGTCAGCGGATGTCGTTGATTCTCCAGCGCATCCCGAGAGCACGAGGGCTCCGGTAGATGCGAGAGCGATGGCAACAATGCCCATTCTCCTGATTTTCAATTCTTGCTCCTATGCACGAAAGGGCGACGGACACAGCTCTTGACCGTGTCACGCGCCAGTAGAGTCAACCCAATTTTGACCGCGGAAGACCCGGCTCAACCTTGGGGGGTTATTACGACCCTAGTTTGTAACCCGCCCAGAATGAGCAATCAGGCGGAGAATGTTACCGACGCGCAATATATCCGGCAACTATTGAGCGTAACGCGACGCAATCTTGCACTTATGTTGCAGGGCACCTTTTTGAGCAGATGGCTTCCCGCGGTCAGGGCGCAAGCGCCTGCGGATGCCGGGGTGGCAGGATAGGGCCATGCCGCCAGCATCCGCCCCGCACCGTTCCCGGCTCGGTAACTCACCGTTGTACTGGGAGATCGGGATTGTATTCGCCTTATCGCTCGGGGCGTCGGCCGTGTACTCGATCGTGTCGATCGTGGCCCGGCTGACGGACATGACACCGCTCGCCGACCAATCGGCGACGATCAACGGCTCGCAGTCGACCCGCGAGTGGCTCGACTTCACCTACCAGTTTCTCGGCATCGCGTTCGGGCTCGCGGCGGTGGCCCTGGTGATATTTCTGCTGTGGCGGCCTGGGCAGAACCCGTTCACCCGGCTCGGCTTCGATCTGACCCGGCCGGGCAAGGACCTGCTCGGCGGGTTCGGGCTGCTGCTCGTGATCGGTGTTCCGGGGCTCGCGCTCTACCTGGCGGGACGGGCGTTCAGCTTCACCGTGGCCGTGGTGCCGTCACCGCTCGACACGTTCTGGTGGACCATACCTATTTTGGTGTTCGCCGCCTTGAAGGCCGCGCTGGTTGAAGAGATCATCGTGGTCGGCTACCTGTTCACCCGGCTGCGGGAGCTCGGCTGGTCGACCTGGACGATCGTTCTGAGCTCGGCTGTGCTGCGTGGGAGCTATCACCTGTACCAGGGCGTCGGACCGTTCTTCGGCAACGTGGCCATGGGGGTCGTGTTCGGCTGGTGCTACACCCGCTGGGGGCGCACCATGCCGCTCGTGGTGACGCACTGGCTGCTCGACATTCTCTCGTTCGTCGGGTATCCGCTCGCGCTGGCCTGGTGGCCGGGGCTGCTCGCTCCGACCGGCTGACCTGCTGGTCGAGGCGCGAGGCCCGCAGCACGAGCGATCGACCAGCTGGCAGGGCATGAGGACCGGCTTGCTTGGGCGCGCCCCATACGGGTGGCCGTTACGGCGGTTACCGTAGCGGCCACCCGTATGGGGCGGCGGCGAACCTTGGTGCGCGGATAGGCCTGGGCGGTTCTACTCGAACGCCTCCGGCGGCGGGCAGGCACAGACCAGGTTGCGGTCGCCGTAGGCGTTGTCGATGCGACGCACCGGCGGCCAGTATTTGTTCCGCACCAGTGACGCCAGCGGATACACCGCCGTGGCCCGGTCGTACGGATGCTCCCACTCCCCCTCGATTACGGACTGCGCGGTGTGCGGCGCGTTGTGCAACGGGTTGTCGTCGGCGGGCCAGCGGCCCGCGGCGACGGCATCCGCTTCACCCTTGATCGCGATCATGGCGTCGATGAAACGGTCGATTTCGCCGAGGTCTTCGCTTTCGGTGGGTTCGACCATGAGCGTGCCGGCCACCGGAAAGCTCATGGTCGGCGAGTGGAAGCCGTAGTCAATGAGGCGTTTGGCCACGTCGTCGACGCTGATCCCCGTAGCCGCGGTGAGCGGACGCAGGTCGAGGATGCATTCGTGGGCGACCAGGCCGTTTTCGCCGGAGTAGAGGAGCGGGAAGCTGTTCTCAAGGCGTTTGGCGACGTAGTTGGCGGCGAGCACTGCGGCACCGGTGGCGTGCTTGAGTCCGTCGACACCCATCATGCGCACGTAGGCCCAGGAGATGGGCAGGATGCTCGGGCTGCCGTAGGGCGCGGCCGAGACCGGTCCGCCAGCGTGAACGACGGTGGCCGAGACTCCCCCACTGCTGAGCAGGTAATGCTCGTCACTCTGGGCGAGCGGATGCCCAGGCAGGAACGCCGCGAGATGCGCCTTGGCCGCGACCGGACCGACGCCCGGCCCGCCGCCGCCGTGCGGGATGCAGAAGGTCTTGTGCAGGTTCAGGTGCGACACATCGCCACCGAAATCGCCGTACCGGGCGAACCCGAGCAGTGCGTTGAGGTTGGCACCGTCGACGTAGACCTGGCCACCGGCCGCGTGCACGGCCGCGCAGATAGTGCCGACCTCGTGCTCATAGACGCCATGGGTGGACGGGTAGGTGATCATCAGCGCGGCCAGATCGGCGGCGTGCTCGGCGATCTTGGCGTGCAGATCGGCGAGGTCGACGTTGCCGAGCTCGTCGCAGGCCACGACCACGACACGCATGCCGGCCAGGGCAGCGGATGCCGCGTTGGTGCCGTGAGCGCTCGACGGGATCAGGCAGACCGTGCGGGCACTCTCCCCATTGGACTGGTGGTAGCCGCGAATGGCGAGCAGACCGGCCAGTTCACCCTGGCTGCCAGCGTTCGGCTGGAGCGACACTGTGTCGTAACCGGTGACGTCCGTTAGCCAGGTTTCGAGCTGGCGCACGAGGTGCAGGTAGCCCTCGACGTCGGCGCGCGGCGCGAAGGGGTGGATGCCCGCAAACTCGGGCCAGCTGACGGCCTCCATTTCGCTCGCCGCGTTGAGCTTCATGGTGCAGGAGCCGAGCGGGATCATGCCGCGGTCGAGGGCATAGTCGTAGTCGGCAAGTCGCTTGAGGTAGCGCATCATGCTGGTCTCGGAGCGGTGTGTGTTGAACACCGGGTGGGTGAGGAACTCGCTCGTACGGTCGAGATCGGTCGGCAGTCCGTGCTGCACGGCGTCGAAGTCGACGTGGCCAAATGCAGAGCGGCCGCCGAACGCTCCGACGACATAGGAGAGGTCAGCGAGCGTGGTGGTCTCATCTACCGACACGCTGATGGTGTTCGCATCGACTTGGTGCAGGTTGTAGCCGCTCGCGGCTGCCTTCGCGACGACCTCGGCAGCGCCCGCCGGCACGTTGATCTGGAACGTGTCAAAGAAGGCGTCGGTGAGCACGTCAACGTCAATGGCGCGCAGGGCGGCGACGAGTGCCCCGGCCCGCTCGTGCACCCGGGTGGCGATCGTTTTCAGGCCCTGCGGCCCGTGGTAAACGGCGTACATGCCAGCCATGACGGCGAGCAGCACCTGGGCGGTGCAGATGTTCGAGGTCGCCTTGTCGCGGCGAATATGCTGTTCGCGTACCTGCAGGGCGAGGCGGTAGGCCGGGTGGCCGGCGGCGTCCACACTCACTCCGACCAGGCGACCGGGTAGCTGGCGTTCGAGGCCCTTGCGCACGGCCATGTAGCCGGCGTGCGGTCCGCCGAAGCCCATCGGCACGCCAAAACGCTGGCTGGTGCCGACGGCCACATCAGCGCCGAGGTCGCCGGGCGACTTCAGCAGGGCGAGCGCGAGCAGGTCGGCGGCCACAACGGCGAGCGCCTTGTGTTCGTGCGCCAGGTCGATGACGGTCTGCGGGCTCCAGATGCGACCGGAACCGGACGGGTACTGCACGAAGACACCGAAATAGTCACCGAGATCCTCAGCCGTGGTCTGCTCGTTCAGAGCAACCTGGGCGAGCTCGATGCCAAGTGCGGCGGCGCGATTGGCGAGCAGCGCGTGGGTCTGGGGGAAGGCATCCGCGTCAACGATGAATCGACGTGAGCCCGACTTTGACGCGCGCAGGGCGAGCAGCATGCCTTCGACGACGGCCGTCGACTCGTCGAGCATCGACGCGTTGGCCGTGGTCAGCCCGGTGAGGTCAGTGATCATGGTCTGAAAATTGATCAGGGCTTCGAGCCGGCCCTGCGAGATTTCCGGCTGGTAGGGCGTGTAAGCGGTATACCAGCTGGGGTTTTCGAACACGTTGCGCTTGATCACAGCGGGCGTGAAGGTGTCGTAGTAGCCGAGGCCGATCATCGAGCGTTTGACCGTGTTGTGGCTGGCGAGGGCGCGCAGTTCGGCGACGGCCTCGTTCTCGGTCGCGGCAAGTGGCAGGGCACTGTCGCCGTCCTGCCGAAACAGATCGGCGTGGATCGATGCCGGCATGGCGGCGGAGACGAGGTGTTCCACCGAGTCGTAGCCGAGCGTAGCGAGCATGTGGGACTGGGCGTCAACATCCGTTCCGATGTGACGCTGCGTGAAAGCCTGGCTCATAATGCGACTACTCCCCGATCAGAGCGGAGTACTCGGCAAAGCTGAGCAGCGTTGGGAGGGTCTCGAATTCGACCTTGATCAGCCAGCCCGCGCCGAAGGGGTCGCTGTTGACTAGTTCGGGGCTGTCCACAACGGCGTCGTTGGTTTCTGTGACGGTGCCGTTCACCGGAGCGAACAGTTCACCGACCGACTTGGTCGATTCGATTTCGCCGACGACCGTGCCGCTGGCCACGGTGCTGCCGACGCCCGGCAGTTCGACGAAAACGACGTCACCGAGCTTTTCGGCGGCATACGCGGTGATGCCGACGGTCGCGACGCTACCGTCGACTAAAACCCACTCGTGCTCGGCGGTGTACTGAAGCGAGGATGTGTCTGTCATGGGGTTGCCTTTCGCAGGTTGAGGGTCTACTTGACGCGCTTATAGAAGGGGAGCGAGGTGACGGTCGCCGGAATGCGTGTACCCCGCACGTCGACGTAGACCTCGGTGCCGAGACGGGAGAGGTCGGGCGTGACGTAGGCCATGGCGATCGGGTAACCGAGGGTCGGCGACAGGGCACCACTGGTGATGATGCCGTCGGCGTTTTCCGCGTCGACGCTGCGGAAAATCTTGTAGTCCGCGCGTCCGGCACGCTTGCCAGCGGCAATCAGGCCGACCAAAACGGATGCCCCAGCCTCCGGCCCCGCAGCGCTTGCCGCTCGGCCGACGAAGTTGTTCTCCTTCTTCAAATTGACCACTCGGCCGAGGCCCGCCTGGGCCGGGAAAGTATTCAGGGTGAGTTCGTGTCCGTAGAGCGGCATGCCTGCCTCTAGCCGGAGCGTATCGCGACTGGCCAGCCCGGCGGGGACCAGCCCCATTTCGGCGCCGGCGCTCGTGAGTGCATCCCAGAGTTCGCGGGCATGGTCTGCCGCGAGGTAGAGCTCGAAACCGTCTTCACCGGTGTACCCCGTGCGGGCGACCAGCAGCGGCTGGCCGCGGAAGAAGGCATCCGTGATGCGGTAATACTTCATGAACAGCAGGTCGGTGCCGACGTCGGTGATGCCGCTGGTGGCGCGCAGAATGGCAAGGGCGTTCGGGCCCTGCACGGCGATCAGGGCGTAATCGTCGCTCTGATCAACGACGCTCACGTCGAAGTCTTCGGCGCGGGCGAGCAACGCGTCGAACGCGGCGAACCGGTTGCCGGCGTTGGCCACGATTAGAAACTTGCTTCCGTCGAGACGGTAAACGACGAGGTCGTCGATGATGCCGCCGTTCTCGGCCAACAGCAGGCTGTACTTGGCCTGCCAGAGTTCGACACCTGAGAGCTGGCCGGCCAGCGCATAGTCAAGGTAGGCAGCGGCATCCGTGCCTTCGACCAGGATTTCGGCCATGTGGGACAGGTCGAACAGGCCCGCCGCGTTGCGCACGGCGTGGTGCTCGGCGAGATCGCTCGAGTACCGCACCGGCATCTGCCAGCCGGCGAAGTCGGTGAAGCTGGCACCGGCATCAACGTGCGCCTGGTGCAGCGGGGAGAAACGTTCGCTATTTCGTGAATCGGTGGAGTCGGGGGTGCTGGAATCGGCCGTGGTCATGAGTTCTCCGGGTCACAGGATGGTGTGCACGGCTCGACTGAACCGCGTGGGAACTCCCCCTCTGTCGCTCGTGCCTGAGAGCTTCACCAGCGCGCGGGCACTGACTTTCACCGTGGGCGAGACTGTCGGGCACGCACAATCTACTTTTCAGAGTGGCCAGTTCGATGCGGTACGAGTACCTGAGAGATTGTCGGGGAGGATTGCTCCTTCGGTGTTCGTACGCTTACGCGCCGAACTCTCCCGCACCGTCCATATGGCCCGATATTCAGTTGTGCTAGCGCTCAGCCTAGCCCCACACTCCGCTGCTTCCGCGACGGTGACTGTCTAGCAGGTGGGTGTCGATCATGCCGATCGCCTCCATCAGCGCGAACATCGTGGTCGGGCCGACAAAGACGAAGCCGACCTTCTTGAGGGCCTTCGCCAGCGAAACGGATGCCTCGGAGCTGGTCGGCACGTCGGCCTGCGTTCGCGGCTGGGGCGTTGTGGCGGGCTGGAACCCCCAGACGAAGTCGACCAGTCCGCCCTGCTCCCGCAGCGCAACCGTCGCCTTGGCGTTGGTGATCGTCGCGCGAACCTTGAGGCGGTTGCGCACGATCTGCTCGTCCTGGAGCAAACGCGCCACGTCGTTCTCGTCGAAAGCGGCGATTCGGTCAGGGTCGAAGTCGGCGAAGGCCGTGCGGAACCCGAGGCGCTTCCGCAGGATGATAGCCCAGGACAGCCCGGATTGGAACGCCTCGAGGCTGATCCGCTCGAACAGGGCGTGCTCGGTGCGCACCGGCACGCCCCACTCGGTGTCATAGTAGTTGCGCAGCATCGGGTCGACCGAGGCCCACGCGGGGCGGGCAAGCCCGTCGGGACCGACGATCGCGCCGGAGGGTGGTGGAGGCGCATCCGCTGCTGAAGTCATCTACCCCATTAGACACCGCTCCCCGCAGGCTTCGTTTGCCGAGGTGTGACTTTAAGGCGATTTTTGATTTTCGGGTCGAAACCCACGGCGCGGCGAGTGTCACCAGGCCAAGGCCTCGGCCGCGGCCTGGGTCAGCTCGATGATGTTGTCGAGCAGGGCTTCCATGGTGGGCGAGCGTAGCAGCGCGATCTGGTCGAGCGGCCCGACCGGGGTGATCGCGGCGAGCTGCCAGGCGGCGGCGGTCGGGTCGTGCGAGAGCACCACATCGGGCGACCACTCCTGGTCACTGAACTCGCTCGCCAGTGACAGGGTGCGGCGCACAAGTTGCTCGGCCTGTTCACGGCGCGGCAGCAGCGCATCGTCCCATTCCAGGTCGGACAGCACACGAACCGTGGCGAGGGGATGCGGGTCCTCCGGCATCCACTCTGTCACCTCGATTCTGCGCTCGCCCTGCACGACCAGCCCGAGGTAGCCCTCCGGAGCTTCAAGCTGGGTGACCCGGGCGACGGTGCCGACGCTGAACCGACGTTCGCCGCCGCCGACTTCCTGCCCGCGCTCAATGAGCACGACGCCGAACTCGGCCGGCTCCGAATCGAGCACCCTGGCCAGCATGACGAGGTAGCGTTCCTCGAACACACGCAGTTGCAGCGGCATGTAGGGAAACAGCACTGATCCCAGGGGAAACATCGGCAGGGTCGTCATGCACCCAGCGAACCACGTCGGCGGCGTTGCGCCAAGCCCCGTGCGCGACGGATTGGAATAGGCCGCATTCGACGCGTAGCCTAGAAGGCCTCCCGCTCCATCTGCGGAAGAACGAGAGGCTGTTTGTGGACATCACCCTGCTAGGACACTTCGTGGCCGCCGCCGAGGCTCCCGATTTCGCCCGCGCCGCGCAGGCACTGGCCATCTCGCGCGACACGCTCAGCGCGTCGGTCAAGCAGGTCGAGGCAGAACTCGGCTACGCCCTGTTCGACCGTGCTGCCGACAGCACGACACTGACCGAGATCGGCGTGGCCTTTCTCGCCGATGCCCGCCTGGAACTCGCGCAGAAGGCTGCCCGCAGCTCGCAGCCCGGCGGCGGTTCCGGCGGAGGCAAGGCGAAGGCGAACAAGGGCAAGGGCCGCGCCCCCGCGGTGAAGGGCCAACCGAAGCTCGGCAAAAAGCGCCAGTCTCGGTAGCTTGCGCACGCGACCCTTCGCGCCAGCTACCAAGCGGAAGACACTAGCTCAGCGCGATGAGCTTGAAGCCGAGTTTCATCTGCACCTGAAAGTAGTCAACGGCCCCATCTACAATATGGCCTCTGATCTGCACGACCTCAAACCAGTCAAGGTTCTGCACCGTCTCGGTAGCGCGCTGAACCGCGTTGGCGATGGCCTCATCAGAACCCACCTTTGACGTTCCGACCACTTCGATAACACGATAGGTATTGTCAGTCATTGTGTGCTCCCTGGTTGTTCGACGGTGAACGGATAGGGCCACGGTACTGCGGACGAACGACGCGCAACAGGTGGTTCGGTATTTTTGCGTACCTCGCTGGCTCGAGTCGGTCGTAGGAATCGGTCGGAACAGTTACAGCTCGGTCACTTGACCAGCGTTCACCTGCCAGTGCCGGTCGGTATGCACGTTGGCGAGCATCCGGCGGTCGTGCGTGACCAGCAGCAGGGTGCCCTCATAGGAGTCGAGCGCCTGTTCGAGCTGTTCGATCGCGGCGAGGTCGAGGTGGTTGGTCGGTTCGTCGAGCACGAGCAGGTTGACGCCGCGCGCCTGCAACAAGGCTAGCCCGGCCCGGGTGCGCTCCCCCGGCGACAACTCGTCGACCGGCCGGTTCACATGGTCGGCTTTGAGTCCGAACTTGGCCAGCAGTGTGCGCACTTCGGCCGGGGACAGTTCGGGCACGAGCAGCTCGAAACTCGCGGCCAGGGCACGGGCACCGGCCAGCAGCGCCCGGGCCTGGTCGATCTCACCGACTGAGACACTCGAACCAAGGTGAGCGCTGCCGGCATCCGCTTTCTGACGGCCCAGGAGTGCCCGCAGCAGGGTGGACTTGCCGGCGCCGTTCGGGCCGGTGATACCGATGCGTTCACCCCCGTTGATCTGCAGCGACAGGGGACCGAGCACGAAGTCGCCCTGCCGAAACTCGGCGTTGTTGAGGGTCGCTACGACGGCGCTCGAGCGCGGGGCCGCGCCGATGGTGAACTCGAGCTGCCATTCCTTGCGGGGCTCCGGGGCCTCTTCCATGCGCGCAATGCGGCTCTCCATTTGCCGCACCTTCTGGGCCTGCTTTTCGCTTGACTCGACCGATGCCTTGCGGCGAATCTTGTCGTTGTCCGGTGCTTTCTTCATCGCATTGCGCACGCCTTGGCTCGACCATTCCCGCTGAGTTCTGGCGCGATCGACGAGGTCGGCTTTCTTGGCGGCGAACGCGTCATAGTTCTCACGGTTGTGCCGACGCGCGGTTTCGCGTTCCTCGAGGTAAGAGTCGTAGCCGCCGCCGAACACCCGGTTCGCGCCCTGCGCGAGGTCGAGTTCGAGCACCCGGGTGACACAGCGGGTAAGAAATTCACGGTCATGACTGACCAGCACGACGCCGCCGCGCAGCCCGGTGATGAAGGTTTCAAGGCGTTCGAGACCGTCGAGGTCGAGATCATTCGTCGGCTCATCGAGCAGCACGATATCGAAGCGGGAGAGCAGCAAGGCGGCCAGCCCGACCCGAGCGGCCTGGCCGCCGGAGAGCTCGGTCATCAGGCTCAAGGCGGTCAGGCTACCACCCAGAGTGAGGCCGAGGTCGGCGAGCACGATCGGCAGTCGTTCGTCGAGGTCGGCCGCGCCGCTGGCCAGCCAGCGCTCGAGCGCGGTCGAATAGGTGCCGGCCGGGTCGATCCCGTCAGCGCGCGGCTGCGTGTCTGCGAGAGCGGATGCCGCGGCATCCATTTCGCGGGTCGCCTCGGCACATCCGGTGCGCCGAGCGATGTATCCGGCGATGGTTTCCCCGGGCACCCGTTCGTGCTCCTGCGGCAGCGCGCCGACGAAGGCATCCGCTGGACTGCGCGTAATGGTGCCGGCCTGCGGCTCGGTGAGCCCGGCCAGCAGATTCAACAGGGTGGATTTGCCGGCGCCGTTGGCGCCGACCACGCCGACGACATCGCCGGGGGCGACCGTGAGGTCGAGGGATTCAAACAGGGTGCGCTGCGCGTAGCCGCCGGCCAGGCCCTTGGCCACGAGTGTTCCGGTCATTAGACAATATTCTCATTGACTGCGTCGTCTTGGCGCAGGGTGCCCAGCTTACGCGACGGGCGTGCGACGAAGGGTCAGCACGCTGTCGACGAGGGTGGCTACCTGGCCGTCGGGGCCGGTGGCTTCGCGGCCGACGGCAGCTTTGGTGACGATCGTCCAGTGCTCGGAGTCCAGCTCAAGCGAGGTCAGCACCTCGTCGGCCGTCGGCAGCGGAACGCCATCCGGTTTGTGCTTCGACCACGGCGGAAACTGGGCGTGACCGACGACGAGCAGCACGCCGCCCGGTACGACCGTCGCGGCAGCGCGATGCAGAATGACCTCGCGCGGCAGCGGGACCGGTGACTGTAGAAAGTGGGCGGTAACCAGGTCGAACGGGCCGTCCGGCTGCCAGGTGGCCAGGTCCGCTGTGATCCAGCGGATGCGGCCGGTGAGGCCCGCCTTCGCGGCAGCGGCCTCGCCGCGGGCGAGGGCAGTCGGTGAAATATCGACGGCGGTGACGGACCATCCGTTTTGGGCCAGCCACAGCGCATCGCCGCCCTCGCCGCTGCCGAGGTCGAGCGCCGTGCCCGGAGTAAGATCGTCGGCCTCGCGTTCGAGCGCGGCATTCGCGCTTCCGCTCCAGGCGCGGTCGCTCTCCCGATAGCGGTTCTCCCAAAAGGTTGCGGCATCTGGTGCCGACTCGCCGTCGTGCCCGTGCCCGCTTGAATTCGTCATATTTCTACGATGCCCGGTGTCGCGTTTCGGCGCAAATCTGGCCGCTACCGGCAGCTGCGCTGCTGGCTGAGTGCAGAAACATCCCCGTCAAAGGTTGGCGACTGCACCTCGGCGTTGATCGCCCCGTCGAGGTGACCTGCGCCGTATTCATCGGGCGTGCCCACATCGATCACGACAGTGCCCGCTGTCAGCTCAATCGGTTCGGCTGATGGTGAGCAGGCCGCCAGACCGAACACGACGGTGACGGCTAAAACCAGAGCGGTGAGCGCTTTCTTCATGAGCTGCTTTCGGAACGGGGAAACAAGCAACATATTTCGTCTATTTATACCGTGTGGGGTATTTTAGTGGAGAGCGAGCCCGCCGCGACTGGGGCTCGATAGAGTGAACCTCAGGCGGCCGGTCGAGGTCACAACCAGGGGAAAAACACACGATGAAAAACAATCGAACACCCGTCGAGCCAACGGTCGTAACACAGGCTCCGGAGGCGCACACCGCCTTACAGCAACGCGTCGTGCGAGTGCTCATTGCCGGCCAGATTCTCGGCGGCATCGGAATGGGAGCAACCCTGTCATTGGGTGCTCTGCTCGCCGCCGAACTGTCGGGGTCGAACGCCTGGTCGGGCATGGCCGCGACCATGAGTACCCTCGGGGCGGCGATCGTGGCCGTGCCTCTCGCCCGGCTGGCGCAGGCGCGCGGGCGTCGCGTGTCGCTCGCGACCGGTTCGCTTATGGCCGGCGCGGGCGCGGTGCTCGCGATCATCTCGGTGTCCGTTGACATTTTCGCCCTGCTGCTCCTGGCCCTGATGCTGCTCGGCGCTGGCTCGGCGACGAACTTGCAAGCCCGCTTTGCAGCGACCGACCTCGCGACCGCGCGCTTTCGAGCCCGCGACCTGTCGATCGTGGTCTGGTCGACGACCATTGGCGCCGTGCTCGGCCCTAACCTGTTCGGACCGGGAGAGGCGCTCGGTGCCGCCCTCGGGCTGCCGGCCATGACCGGCGCATTCGCTTTTTCCCTGGCAGCCACCGTGGCCGCCGCGTTCGTTTACGCGCTCGGTCTCTTACCCGACCCCCTGCTCACAGCGCTGGCGGAGCGCTCGAAGAGCGCGGATATCCGTCGGGCCAGTGGCGGTTTGGCTATTCTGCGCGGCAACGCGGCGGCCCGGTATGCCGTGGCGGTCATCGCACTCAGCCACGCGACGATGGTCGCCCTGATGTCAATGGCACCGGTCCACTTGCGCGACCACGGCGCGACCCTCTCCATCGTGGGCCTGACGATCAGCCTGCACGTGGCTGGAATGTACGCCCTCTCCCCCGTGTTCGGCGCGCTTTCCGACCGCCTTGGGCGGCTTCCGATCATTCTCGGCGGGCAGGCCATGCTGCTGGTCGCACTCACTGTGGCCTGGCTCAGCGACGGATCACAGGGCACGATGACGCTCAGCCTGATCTTTCTGGGACTGGGCTGGTCGGCATCCGTTGTGGCCGGATCTGCACTCGTCTCGGAGGCCGTCGAGATCGAGGATCGCTCCTCGCTGCAGGGGTTCTCCGATCTTTCGATGAACGCGGCTGGCGCCCTCGGCGGGGCGATCGCCGGGCCGATTCTGGCGCTGGCCGGGTATTCCGGGCTCGGCCTTTGCGCCATGGCGCTCGTCGCCGTCGTGGTCATCTGGTCGACCCTGCGACTAAGCGGCCCCGCGCCGCGTCAGCTCTCCTGATCATTACCATTATACCCCACAGGGTATAAACCCGCAGCGTGGCCACCATTGATATCACCGAGAAAACCTTCGACACCACCATCACGAACAACGCGATCGTGTTTGTCGACTTTTGGGCGGGCTGGATGAAGTGATCGCTACCGTGCAGGGTCACGACGTGGCCGAGGTACGAACAAGAATGGCAGCGCGCTAAACGGATGCCGACGGCGATGGTCAGGCGGACCAGCGCCGACCCGTGGCTGCTTCTTGCGCGAGCGGGGTAGTCGCGGCGAGGGGAACGTTGAGAAAATCCACGACCGGCTGGAACGCACGAAACCGCTCGATTACGAGATCCGTGAATTTCTCATCGAGCGCGACGTCACCGGGCAGGGTCGAAACCAGCGCCCAGCTGCGGTTGAGCAGCAAATCGGCTGCCGGATGGTCGATCGGAAAGCCGCGTGGCGCGCGAATGAGCTTGTTGCCGCCGAATGGCTGCGCCAGTCTGGCGAGTGCGGGCGTGGCAAGCAGGGAGCGCAGCTCGGCGTGATGTTCGAGCACGTAGTCGCGGATGGCCCGCAACTGCGGCGGCTGCGGGCTGTAGGCACCGCCGGCCATCATGACGCCGTGCACGCCGACCTGCAGAAAGTATCCGGCTCCCCCAGCCTTCTCCAGCCCACGGGGCGGCCAGTGTGCGGCCAGGTGGGTCTTGTACGGCGACTTGTCGTTGGAGAAACGAACATCGCGATAGATGCGCATCATGGCTTTGTGCGGCGGACGCACGCAATCGGCCGCGAAATCGCCTAAGGCGAGATTGAGCGATGCGATGACCGCGAGCATCCGCTCTTTCAGTTCGATCTCGTAGATCGGTTTGTGCTCCTGGAACCATTCACGTTCGTTGCGGTGCTCGAGTTCGTCGAGGAAGTCGAATGTCTGTTCGCTGAAATGAGCACCCACCCCGCGAGACTACGCCTTCGCAGCCGCCTTGGCGGCCCGTTTGGTCTCGCGCACCCGGGTGAGCGATTTGGGGTCGACGATATCGGCCACCGATCGAAATGATCCTTCTTCCCCGTAGGGAGCGGATGCCCCGCGCCAGCCATCCGCGTCGACCCCGAGTCGCTTGCCGAGAACCGCAAGGAAGATCTTCGCCTTCTGTTCGCCGAATCCGGGCAGTGCCTTCAGCCGGAGCAAAATTTCGGGACCGGTGGGGTGATCAGCAGTCCAGATCGAGGCCGTATCGCCGTTCCAGCTACTCACGATAACCTCGGCGACCTCCTGCACGCGTTTGGCCATCGAGCCCGGAAAGCGGTGCACGGCGGGCGATTGACGAAACACGTCGACGAAGGCGTCGGCGTCGTAGTCGGCAATCGTGGCCGGGTCGAGCGCGCCGATGCGATCGCGAATTTTGGCCGGGCCGACAAAGGCCGTCTCCATGGCGATTTGCTGATCAAGCAGCATGCCAACGAGCAGTGCAAACGGATTCTCGCTGAGGAGGCTGTCGGCGGCGGCATCGCCGGTCAGGTGCAGTGTCATCATGCGCCCATTGTGCCACTGCGCTGTTCTCGGTGCGTTCGGGGCAACTTGATGGGCTGAATAAAACCGGAACTCTCTGACGTATCCGAACGGATGATCCTGCTAAAAATTAAGAGGATCGAAAGACCCCGAGCACAGGCTTCGCAGAAACCCGGAGGCCGCTCGAAACCGCAGGCACGATCGCCCGGAGACCCTCCGAATCTCGGCGCCTGGACGAGGAACCCCATGAGCGAAACCCCACGCAAACGCCCGGTACGCCTGCTGCACCACGACGCCGCCGAACGCCCGTTCATCGTGATCTGGGAGGTCACGCGAGCGTGTCAGCTGGTCTGCACGCACTGTCGCGCCGACGCCATTCGCACCCGCAATCCGTTAGAGCTCAGCACCGAGCAGGGCAAGACCCTGCTCGACGACCTCGCTGCGTTCGGTACGCCGCGTCCGCTCGTCGTACTGACCGGTGGCGACCCCTTCGAACGCCCCGACCTGCCCGAACTCGTCGCGCACGGCACCGCACTCGGGCTGAGCATGGCGCTGTCCCCTTCGGTGACCCCGAAGCTGACCCGTGAGGTGCTCGTCGAACTGCACGACGCCGGGGCGAAGGCCATCTCGCTATCGCTGGATGGCGCATCCGCTGCCACCCACGACGCCTTTCGCGGCGTAGACGGTGTCTTCGACGACACCATGGTCGCGGCCCGTCTGGTGCGCGAGGTCGGCTATCGACTGCAGATCAACACGACCGTCACCGCCGACAACGTGCACGAACTGCCGGCAATTCTCAAGACCGTGCTCGAACTCGGCACGACGCTATGGAGCATCTTCTTTCTGGTGCCGACCGGCCGTGGCAAGCTGCTGCAGGCGTTGACCGCCACGCAGGAAGAAGAGGTGCTGCACTGGATGCACGACGTTTCTGAGCTCGTCGCCATCAAGGCGACCGAAGCGCCGCACTACCGCCGCATCGCCATTCAGCGCGCCGGCGTGGCGGACCTCGACGCGGCGTTCCCGGTCGGTCCGCTGCGCACTGTGCTGCGTCGGGACACCGCCGAGCTGCTCACCGGCGACGAACCTAAACGACGCGCGGCCCGGGCACCGATCGACGTCAATTCCGGTCGAGGGTTTGCCTTCGTCGACCACGTCGGCATGGTCTACCCGAGCGGGTTCCTGCCGGTCGCGGTCGGCTGCGTGCGAGACCAGCCCTTCCCCGACATCTACCGCGACGCCGACCTACTGCAGGACCTGCGCTCCCCGGATAATTTTGGAGGCCGCTGCGGCCGCTGCGAGTTTCGTGCGGTCTGCGGCGGGTCGCGCTCGCACGCCTATGCGGTCACCGGCGATCCGCTCGCCGCGGACCCGAGCTGTGCCTACGAACCCGCACGAGCATAGCCCGTACCGGTGCGACCGGCGAACGGGCTGGTCGTCGGTGATTTCTGCGTTGTCCACGAAAGGAATAGCAGTGTCAGATCAGACCCGCGTCACCATCGTTGGCGCCGGAATCGGCGGCCTCGCCACCGCCTACTACCTGCGGCGCCGGCTCGGCGGCCGGGTACAGATCACGCTCGTCGAGAGTACCGATCGGCTGGGTGGAAAGATTGCCACGCGAAGTTTCGCGGGGCATCCGCTCGATACCGGCCCCGACGCCCTCATGGTGCGCGCATCCGTCGCCGCGGCGCTGATCGCGGACCTCGGCCTGGCCGACCGGGTCGTGGTGCCGAACGTTGGCGGGGCGCGCATCCGGAGCCGCAACCGCCTGCGTTCGCTACCGGAAGGCACCATGTTCGGCGTTCCCGGCGGCCTGGTGCCGCTGATTCGCTCCCGGCTACTCTCGCCGCTGGGGTTGCTTCGCGCCGCCTTCGACCTGGTATTGCCGCGCAGCCGATCCGCCGCGGCCGACCCCTCGATCGGTGAGCTGGTGCGCACCCGGATGGGCTCCCAGGTTTTCAATCGCCTGGTCGAGCCGCTGCTCGGCGGCGTGCACGCCGGACGCGCCGACACACTCAGCGCCCAGAGCACGGCCCCCGACATCGCTGCCCTCGCCCACACCCACCGCAGCCTCTACCTCGGAATGCGCCGTCGGCCAGCACGCTCGCCCGACGGCGGTCCCGTGCTGGTGACCCTGACCACCGGCCTCGGCGGACTGGTCGATGCCCTCGCCGACCAGCTGACAGATGCCACGGTGCGGCGCGGCAGTGCTGCCACCGCGGTGACACCCGCGGCAGGGCCCCGGGCAAGCGGCTACCGCATCGACCTCGAAGACGGCGATGTCATCGACGCTGACATGGTCGTGCTGGCAACACCGGCTTTCGCGTCGGCCCGACTCGTGGCTTCGGCCGCCCCGCAGCTTGGCGCATTGCTGGGCGAAATCGAATATGCCAACGTGGCCACGATCGGCCTGGCGTACCCTCGGTCCGCGTTCCCGGCCCCCCTCGTCGGCACCGGTTTTCTGGTGCCGCCCGAGGAACACCGGCTCATTGTCGGTTGCACCTGGTCCAGCCTGAAGTGGCCACACCTGGCCGACGACGACGTGGTACTGGTGCGCTGCATGGTCGGCCGGCGCGGTGATAACCGCTGGCTCTCTATGAGAGACACCACCCTCGTGCGACGAGTGCGGGACGAACTCGATGAGGCGATGGGACTGCGCGGCAAGCCGCTCGAGCAGTTCGTTCAGCGCTGGCGACAAGGCACGCCACAGTATCTGGTGGGCCACCAGGCCCGCCTCGATGCCCTGGCCGAGGAACTGACTGCGCTGCCCGGGCTGTTCCTGACCGGTTCGGCCTATCGAGGCGTGGGGCTGTCCAGCTGCATCGCCGACGCCGAACGCACGGCGGAGTCGATCCGCTCCCTCGCGGCCTCGACTGGAGTCGGGCTCGGCCTGCGCGTTCCGGCGCACTTTGCACCAGACCATCCAGGAGAACGATGACCGAGAACCAGCCGTGTAACTGGAACCCGCGCTCCCCCGCGGTGCTCGAGAACCAGATCGCCGCCTATGACGAGCTGCGCGGGCGATGCCCGGTCGCGCGGCGACGCTCGCGCAAGACCAGCCGGCGATGGCGGCGATCGCGGTCGAGTTCGACGGCTTCATCCGTGCTCTTCTCGTCGCGCGCCGCCAGGCGGGCGACGCCGCACCGGACGATCTGACCATCCACCTGCTCAGTGAGCGCGTCTGGGACCGCCCGATGACCGACAACGAGCTCGTCAGCCTGCTGCGCAACTGGACCGTCGGCGAGCTGAGCACGATCTCGGCCGGCGCCGGGATTCTGGCTCACTACCTGGCGGCGCACCCACCGACCCAGCAGCTGCTCCGCGAGGACCCCTCCCTGATCGGTGCAGCGAACGACGGGATCCTGCGCCTGCACGCTCCCCTGATAGCCAACCGCCGCATGACGACCGAGTCGGTCGAGGTCGGCGGTCAGCTCATCGGCGCGGGAGAGCGAGTCACCGTGCTCTGGGCGTCGGCCAACCGCGACGAGGCGGTCTTCAACGACCCGGATGAGTTTCGGCTCGACCGCGACCCGGCGGACAACCTGTTGTATGGCCGCGGCATCCACGTGTGCCCCGAGGCCCCGCTGGCTCGCCTTGAGCTGCGGGTCCTGGTCGAAGAGTTGCTTGCGCGCATCACCGAGCTGGTGCCGGCTGACATCTCACCAACGCACGCCCACTACCCCGGAAGCGGCTTCGCAACTCTTCCTCTCGTGCTGCGCTGAACGGTGAAGCGGTGCCGAAGCGATTCTTCATTCGAACAGTCGCGGCCGAGAAAACGTCGGAGTGTCGGTCATCATGACACTTTCTCATTTACCTGACGCGGTAGCGCTTGTCGCCAGTAGGATCAGCCCCATGCTTGGGATAATCATTGAAATCACACTGGCCGGTGGCGTAATCGTTGGCGCAGCTCAGGGGGTCTGGTAGACACAGGCTTCAGCTGTGCTCTGCTGTATAGCACGATCATGTCGGCCGTGCCGATCGTGGTCCCGATCATCTTAACGAAAACCGCAGGCGTGGCGAGTGCGCCTGAGAGGCGTGTACACGTAGCTGCTACGAGTCGGTGACCGTGATGCCGAAAGTCTTGAGCTTGCGATAGAGAGATGACCGGGCGATTCCCAGGGCCTCCGCCGCGCGCATGCGGTTGCCTTCGGCCTTGTGCAGCGCGCCGACGATGAGGTCACGCTCGCCAGCTTCCAGCGCCGTCAAGAGCCGGGGCGCAACGCCGTGGCAGTAGGCGGGCAGGTCCTCAGCCTGGATGGCACCGACCGGGCGTGTGAGCAGGGCGATATCGAGCGCTTCTTCGAGCTGTCGAATGTTACCGGGCCACGGGTAGCGTGAGATCACCCGCATGGCACCGGCGCTGACGGTGGCTGGTCGCAATCCGGCTTGTCGGGCGAGTACCCGCGCGACGATGTCGGGCAGGTCGTCGAGGCGATGCCGCAGCGGCGCGACCGTGACGGAGACCTCGAAATGGTGCAGCAACGTCGTAAACAGCCGACCTGCCGCACGGTCTGCCTGCAGATCGGGTTGCGACACAGTGACGGCGATAGCGCCAGCACCTTCGCCCGCGTTCACCTCCCGCTTGATGAGAAACGCATCAAATTCAGCGACAGCGGCCGCGCTCAAGCGATCGATATTGCGGAAGATGTACAACGTGGGCAAGGCAGCGGCGTTCATCAGGTCTTTGTCAATGGCCGGTTGCACACCCTGCTCGTTGAGCTCGTCAGCGCTGTACACCACGCTACGACCCAGCGGCACGACGTGTCGATAGAGTTCAGCCAGAAGGGATACCTTGCCTCCACCCGCCTCGCCCAGCACGAGGAGGGCTGCGCCCACGGTGAGAGCGGAGATAACGCTGCCGGACGCACGTTTACCGAGTAACGATGACACATCATTGAGAATTGTCGATGGTGCTTGAATGTCGCTCAACACCGGCTCCCGCACTCGACGCCCCCGCACTGGCAATAGTTTCAGACCAGGCCCGCCGACCAGAATCGGGGCGACTTCGGAGACGATTTCGACGACCACAACTATCCCCGCTACATCGGGACCGACCACGACGCGCTTGCCTCGAATATGAACGACCTTGCCCGACGACAATTCAATCTGGTCAACCGGTTGGCCCGGAGCGATCGTCAAATAGCGGGCATGTTCGCGGATTGTCAGCTGTTCATCGGGCGCAAACAAACTCTGCGCAACCGCGTTGCCCATCACGATCGTGCCGCCGATCGCCATGACGGCGCCGCGCGTTCGAGAATCTACCCGAACGTACGCCTCGAACAGGGCCTGCTGACACTGACTCCGATCGACGAGAAGGTTGCGCTCAATCTCTCGGGCGGCCGACCGCACCAGGGAAGGCATCAAGGGGCTGGCATCCTCGCTTAGACAACTAAGGTCTAGGACGCCCTCGATACGCCCGGTCAGCGGGTCACGAATCGGACTTCCCGCACACGCGAACGGCTGGAGATGCTCGATAAAATGCTCGGGACCAACAATGTACAGGGGCTGGCCCGACTCGAGCACGGTACCGATTCCGTTGGTTCCAACGCTGGTCTCGGCATAATTGAACCCCGGCGCCAGCGATACTTCATCGAGCAGGGTTCCGATCGTCTTGTCGGTTTCTAAGCGGCTGAGAATTCTCGCCTTGGAGTCGGTGAGCACGATCGATAGCGGCATCTCGGCCATTTCTTCGCTCAGCCGGGCGATGACTGGTGCGGAACATCGCATTAGGCGACCGGTGAGGTCAAGATCGCTGTGAAAAACTGCCTGGGACGAAAACGCGTTTACGCCAGCGGTGAGGGACCGCTGCCAGGAAGCCGCCACGACTTTAGGAACCGATTGGGTTTCGGCGTGACCGAACCGCAGAAAATCGGCGCGTTCAGCGGCAATCTTGATTCGCCGATCGGCGACTCTGTGCATATCGACTCCCTTGTGGACTCTTTAAGCATGCCCTGTACTCGACCGCAAGCGCTAGCCGCGGAGTGTCCCAATGTGGGACACGCCGCGGTCTGAACACGGGGCCAGTCTTGCTAGAGTGCCTCCCCCCGGGGCATCGGTCACTCACAACAACCCGCAATGGAGCGCTCATGGAACGATTGATCAATATCGACAACGGTGGAACCCTCACCGACATTGTCGTCGCCAGCGGCACAGATTTCACGTTCACCAAGACTCTCACCACCCCGGTAGACCTGTCTCAGTGTCTCTTCGACGCCATGACGAAGGTGTCTACCCAGCTGTATGGACAGACGAACCTGGCCGATCTGCTGCACTCAACCCGGCACATCCGCTATTCGTCAACGCAGGGCACCAACGCGCTCGTACAGCGCAAGGGTCCACTGATTGGCCTGATCACCGATGATCCCACTCTGCCAGACTCGCTCGCTACCTCGAAAGAGACGGCTGGGCTCTTCAACGATCTGATCGGCGCCCGCATCGGCATCATCGCGGCCGACGGCACCCCGGAGGAGCTCTCTCGGCAGTTCGTCGCCGACATCAACCGGCTGACGACGGCTGGAGCCGAGCGGCTCGTCGTGGCAGCGTCGAGTGCCCAACGCGAGCAGCTGTTCAAGCGCACCATGCTCAAGAATTTTCCCAGGCATCTGCTCGGTTCGGTGCCGATTCTGTTCTCCCGGGAGTTTGCCTCTGACACCTCACGCGACCGACAGGTCTGGTCGGGAATTCTCAACTCCTTTCTACACCCCACCGTCGAGCGGTTTCTCTACAGCGCCGAGCACCGGCTGCGCGCCTACAAGGTAAAGAACCCCCTGCTGATCTACCGCAACGACGGCGCATCCTCTCGCGTCGCCAAATCGGTCGCGCTCAAGACCTATTCTTCGGGGCCGCGCGGCGGGCTCGAAGGCACGCGTGCGCTCGCCGAGGCCTACGGTCTCGACAATGTGCTGATGATCGATGTGGGCGGCACCACAACGGATGTTGGCGGCGTCGCGAACAAGGCGATCGCCGTCGACCGGCGCGGATCGATTCAGGGCGTCGATATCTCCTACGAGATGAGTGACGTGCGCTCGACCGGCGTGGGCGGCAGCTCAATCATCGCCGTGCACGACGGTGAGATCACCGTGGGGCCGGAGAGCGTCGGCGCCGCTCCCGGACCGGCCTGCTTTGGTTTCGGCGGCACCCAGGCCACCATTACAGACGTCAACCTGCTGCTCGGCATTCTCGACCCAGCTACCTACCTGAACGGCGAGATGGCGCTCGATGCCGAACGGTCACGCGCGGTCATCACCAAGACCGTTGCTGATCCGCTCGGCATCAGCCTCGACGAGGCGCTGATCCGCATGGAACACAGCTACTCCGGTCATCTGGCACAGGCCTTCGCCGACCTGGTCAGCCCGACCGGCGAAACGACCGTGGCTGCGTTCGGCGGCGGCGGACCGATGAGTGCCTGCAGCGCTGCTCGCCTGGCCGGCGTGCACCACGTGCTCGTGCCTCGTCTCGCGGCGGTGTTCTCGGCCTACGGCATCAGCTTCTCGGACATCGCGCAGTCCTATGAAACCAACGTCACCGGTTTCTCGGCCGAAGAACTGACTGCGACACGTCAGTCGATGCAAGCGGATGCCGGCCGGGACATGTTCCAGGAAGGGCACGACCTGAGCGAGTGCGAACTCGAATGGTCGACCATCATCGAAGACGGCGAAGAGATCCTCGCCCTCAAGGCCATTTTCAGGCTGCCACACCCGACCATCGACACCGGCCTTCCCTCAGCGGCGAGCCCCGCAGTCGCTACCGGAACGCGGCAGGTGCGCTCCTCGGCGACGCGCGTCGACAGCGTATCCGTTTATGAGCTCGACGGTCAGGTGCCCGGCGCCACGGCAGCCGGACCCGCCATCGTCGAGGGCCCGTTCTTTACCGCGCGCGTACCGCTCGGCTGGACGCTCACGGTATCCGCCGCCGGCGACCTGCAACTAGCCGACACCCTCTAATCCACTTTGTTTCCCAAGGAAGGTACAAACAAAATGCGCGTTCCCATGACCGAATACCTGCTCATCGACCTCGACACGGAACGATGGATCTGCCGCGTTTGCGCCCACGACTTCGGCGATGCTCGCGGCAATTATAAGGAGGGCACTCTGGTCTACGACCGAGACCCCCAAGAGATTCATCCTCCCGTGATCGACCCGGAGAAGTACGAATTCACGTTCTCTCCCGACCCCGCCTTCTGCCGCATTCTGGAGTTCTACTGCCCCACCTGCGGAACCCAAATCGAAGCCGAATATCTGCCGCCGGGGCATCCGCCGACCGTCGACATGCTGTGGGACATCGACTCGCTACGCGAAAAGTGGGATGCCCATGGCGGCAACCCCGAAGAGGTCGTCAACTATGGCCCTGGCGAAAACGCCGAGGCCGACCTCAGCGCCCGCTTCGACTCCGTGACACCCCACGCCCACTCGCGCCAAAACGAAGGACACTGACCGTGAAACGAATCTCGGTAGACATCGGCGGCACGTTCAGCGATTGTTTCTTTGTCTGGGATGACGTATACATCGAATCGAAGGCGCTCACCACGCACCACAACCTGGCACTCGGTTTCAACGAAGCCCTCGACCGGGCCTGCGAAAGGGCTGGAATCAGCCGCGAGACGGCACTCAAAGAGGTGGACTCGGTACGCTATGCCACGACGCTGGGCACCAACGCCCTGATCGAGGGCAAGGGCCCACGGGTCGCGGCTATCGTCACCCACGGCTTTGAAGACACCATCCCGCTCTCCCGCGGACGTGGTTACGGTGAGGGGCTCGACGCGGCCAAGCAGGGCGACATGCCTGACGCCCAACGTCCCGAACCACTCGTGCCACGCCAGCTCATCCGCTCGGTGAAGGAACGCATTGATTCGGTCGGGGAAGTGCTCGTGCCACTCATGTACGACGACGTGCGCACCCAGGTTCGCGAGCTCGTCGACAACGGCGCCGAGGCCATCGTGATTGCCCTGACCAACGCCACCGAGAACTCGGTACACGAGGACCGCATCCTCGAGATCATCCTCGACGAGTACCCCACGCACGAGCTTGGCTCCATTCCGGTGCTGCTCAGCAGTCAGGTATCGGGGCGCAAGGGCGAGTACGTGCGGGCCATGGCCACTGTCGTCGACGCTTTTTTGCACCAGACAATGTTTCACGCGCTCAATCAGCTCTCCAACAACCTGCGCGACTCGGGGTACGAGAAGCCGATGCTGGTCATTCATAATTCGGGCGGTATGGCGCAGCCGAACTCCACGGATGCCCTGCAGACGATTCACTCCGGGCCGATCGCCGGCGTCGGGGCGGCCCAACACCTCGCGGAGTCAACCGGTCTTGGCGACGTAGTGTCAATGGACATGGGTGGCACCTCGTTCGATATCGGTCTGGTGCCAGAGGGCGGAGTACGGCACTACGATTTCCAGCCCACCATTGGTCGTTGGATGGTCTCCGCGCCGATGATCCACCTCAACACGCTCGGCGCCGGCGGCGGATCTATCGCCGCCTACAACCGCATTCACCATGCCCTCCAAATCGGTCCGGAGTCAGCTGGAAGCGACCCGGGCCCGGCCTGCTATGACCGCGGTGGCCTGCGCCCAACGGTTACCGACGCCGACTTGGTACTCGGCTACCTCGACCCGGACAATTACGCCAACGGGCACATCAATCTCAACAAGAAGCGTTCGATCTATGTCATCGATGAGACGCTCAGCGACGAGCTCGACCTGGACGCGGTTGAGGTTGCCAAGGTTATTAAGAAGACTGTCGACGAACAGATGGCGATCGGCATCGAGAAGGAGCTGCGCTCCCGTGGCGGGCTGATCGAGGACTACACGATGCTCGCCTACGGCGGTAACGGTCCGCTGCATGCCTGCGGCATCGCGGCGAGCGCCGGCATCAGCCGTATCTTGTTTCCGCCGTTCGCCTCGGTGTTCTCCGCGCTCGGGGCCGGCAACATGCGTCCGCTGCACATTCACGAACGCAGCGCCTACGTCGTGCTCTACGAACCGATCAAGCGCAGCCTCTACGCCCAGTACGAAGCGCTCAACGGGTACATCGAGGAGCTCGAAGCGAAGGGCGCCGAAGACCTCGTGCGCCAGGGCTACGACCGCGCCGACGTGCGCTACCGCCTCGAAATGGACATGCGCTACGGCAACCAGCTCGTCACCACTGCCGTCGCCTTCAACATCAACCGGGTCAACGGAGTTGCCGACGTGCTGCACCTGATCAAGACGTTCTCCGAGCTCTTTGGCGAACGCTACGGCGAGGGCACCCAGGCGCCGGAGGCGGGCGTCCGTGCGCAGACCATTCGCGTAGCGTCCTATATCGAGGGCGAAGTCATTCAATTCGAGTCGATCAAAACCGGCGGCGAAAAGATTAAGCCGGCACCGGTCTCCCGGCGTTCGGTGCACTTCACGAGCATCGCCGGCGCAGTCGACACCCCTGTCTATGACGCCGACGCACTCAAACACGAATACGTGATCCACGGACCGGCGATCGTCACGACCGAAAACACCACCTATCTGGTGGAACCGGGCTGGCGCCTGGAACCGACAGTGCAGGGGGCGGTATGGCTACTGAGCGACTGACCGACCTTCCCACTTTTTCTTCAGCGAACGCAAGCAAAGGAGCTTGAACACCATGACACTGACAACTGACCAGTTCGTGCCCACCAGCGGAGACGACGACGCATCCCAGCTACTGACCGACCAGGAACAGCAGTGGGTCGACAAATTCATGGACGAGACTACCCTCTTCCTCGGACCAGACCCGGCCATCATGCGTACTCACGAGATCATGCCGCGCACAGCCTATGAGGAGGAGTGCATCGCGAAGGGTATCGACCCGCTCGAGGTCGACCGGATTCGCAAACGCCTGGCCGGTGCACTTGATGAGGCCTTCGAGATGTGCGAGAGCATGGGCGCGGCGCCCGGAGCGAAGTGGGCCGACCTCTCCTGCGCGGTCTACACCGCCGAGGGCGATGTCACGTATCTCTCCAACCGCGGCGTGATTGCCTTCTCCGCGGTGCTGCACCATCCCATCCGCTACATCATGAAGAATTGGAAGGATGAGCCCACCGTCGGTATCAACCCGGGTGACGGTTTCTTCCACAACGATTCCCGCTTCGGCATGGTGCACAACACCGATCAGTCGATGCTCGTGCCGGTCATGCGCGACGGAATCATCATCGCCTGGGTGGGTGCGACCATCCACGAAGGCGAGAACGGAGCGTGCGAACCAGGTGGTATGCCGTCGGGTTCGGAGTCACCATTCGATGACGGTCTGCGGGCCTCGCCGATCAAGATCGTCGAGAAGGGCCATCTGCGTCGCGACCTGCTGACGTTCTTACAACACTCCACGCGCGACCCGAAGCTTATGCTCGCCGACATCAAGGTGAAGATGGGCGCCACCCGGCGCATCATGGACACCGTCGACCGGCTCATCGACGAGGTTGGGCAGGAGACCTTCGTCGCGTCGCTTCGCGTCACCGTCGAGGATGTCGAGACTGAGGTACGCCGCCGTATTGGCGAACTGCCCGACGGCACTGTCACCTTCAATCAGTTCGTGGACTCCACGCTTAAGGAGAACATTCTGATCAAGTTCGCCTGCAAGATCACCGTGAAGGGCGAACGAATGATTATCGACCTCACCGGTACCGGCCCCGAGATTCTCAATCGGGCCCTCAACTCGCCGCTCGCGTCAACAAAATCTTTCATGTCCCAGGCAGTTCTCTCGTACTGGTGGCCTGACCTGCCTCGCAGCACCGGAGCATTGTCGCCCATCGAAATTATCACGGAGGAACATACCTGGGCGGATGCCGGTTACGACGCGCCCGTCGGCCAGTCGTTGCAGGCATCCTTCCGCGGCTTCTCCGCCCTACAGTCGGCCTTCGCCAAGATGCAATTCTCATCGCCGCAGAAGTACTCGAACGTCGTGGCTCCCTGGTTCAACCAGATCAACGATTTTCTCTGGGGCGGCACCACACAGAACGGTGAGCAGGTGGGTAACCTGTGTGCCGATCTCAACGGCATGGGCGGCGGGGCGAAGGCGTTCCGCGACGGTGAAGACGCCGTGGCGCCGTTGTTCTGCGCAATGGCCGACCTCGGCGAGCAGGAAGTCATGGAAGAAGAGGTACCGTTCTTGCAGCTGGTCAGTAAACGGCTGGTGCGCGACAATCAGGGATTCGGCAAGTATCGCGGCGGTATGGGTTACGAGATGATGGTGGCGTCTCGCGGTACACCCAGCTGGGGTTTCATGACCGTCACCTCCGGATCGAAGTTCTCCTCGGTTCCTGGAATGTTCGGAGGATACGGCTGCCCGGTCTACCCCCTGGCCATGGTCAAAGACATCAACATCTACGACATCATCAAGAAGGACCCGTCGCAGTTCAACCTGTCGATGGAACGTGTCATGAACGAGCAGCCTTTCGAGGGCGGCGATTACCAGACCGGACACATGGGGCTGCAATTCGACGTGGCGAAAGAGGGCGAACTGTACATGATCGCCCAAGGCGCGGGCGGTGGCTACGGTGACGTGCTGGAGCGCGACCCCGAACTCGTCGTGACCGACCTTGAGCTGGACCGAATCTCGGCCCAGGTCGCCACGAACGTCTACGGCGTCGTCTGGGAAGCGGACACCTTCGTGGTGCACGAGCAGGCAACGATTGAACTGCGGGCCCAGATGCGCCAGGATCGCATCAGCCGCGGCAAGCCGTATAAGGAGTTCATTGCAGAGTTCGTTCAAGAAGAGCCGCCCAAGGACCTGCTCTACTACGGCTCGTGGGGCCAGGACAACAATGAGGAACTGCTGGCGACGCACTGGGGCAAAATCGAGCCCGAGCGAGTCAAGGGCAAGATCGAAGATCTGCCACTCATCATGGTTCCCGACCGTCGAGTGCTGAAAATTAGCAAGCTTGAGGCGCGGGTACGCGAACTCGAGCAGAAGTACGGCGAAGTGGCCGTACACAAATCCTGACCTGTCCTTTCGATCCGTGGCTGCGGGGTCGTCTCCTGACGGCCCCGCAGCCACGGGTCACCCTTCTTGATCGATCAATGGGAGACACCATGACACTTTCGCTATCTGAGCTTCTGGCCGAGCCACCCTCGGGCCGCAGTCGGGCCGTAGTGTTGGACAGTCACGATTATGCCCAATCCGTTTTTCTGCAGGGTAAACCCGTGCCGTGGCAGGAACCCATGGCGTACGCGAATTTCTTCGGCCAGGCTCAGGGCGTTCTCAAATCCGATTTGGCGCTGCTCAGTCTCGACCGGTTCTATGCACACCGGGTCGCATCTGATCCCACTCTTCAAACGGCTATGAGCGCCAAATCCCGCACCGGATATGCCCTCCGCACTCTGCTGGGGGATCCAGGGACAACTGCGTTCGTTATCGAGCTCGTCAGCATCTTCAGCAAGACCCAACGGGTGCCGGTCGTGCTGCAGATTCCGTCGCCGATGCAGTGGCTGGCGCGCACACATTCGTTCTCGGGGGCGACCGACGCGTCAGGTCTCGACGCCGATAATGCCGAAAACGCGTCAATGTATGTCGCGGACTGGCTGCGCGGTTTCGCCGCACTACCGCTGATCGCGGTACTGCTTGATGACCGTAGCCCCGCTTCCGGGGCTAAATCGGTACCGCTATCGACCTATTCACCGGTTGCCAATGTGACCGACCACTACCGTTGGGCGCTCGGACAGCGACACGTGGATCGGGTCGAACTACACGGCACTGAGCTACGCGGCGCTGTAATCGATCCGGAATTTTGGGCGAACGACACCGGCACGCTTCCCGACGGCGATTTTCTGCTCGGCGAGGTGCCCCAGGGAGCGGTTCCGGAGCGGGTGCTGAGCCGAATCACGGCGCTGGTCTAGTCGACGCGACCGCTGGAGCAGGCGCGTAGCGCTGTCACCATCGAAGTCGACCGTCGTGAGTTTGAGGGATTAGATGGCCATGAGCATCCGCTCTTTCAGCCCCTGTTCGTCGATCGGCTTGTGCTCTTTGGACCATTCGCGTTCGTTGCGGTTCTCAGGTCCGTCGAAAAAAATCGAATGTCTGCGCGTTGAGATGGGGATGCACCACGCGAGACTGTACCTCCGCGGCCACTTTGGCGGCTCACTACGGCGAACGATTCGGAACGTACGTCCGGTGCCCACCTGCAGAACGCGAAGACCTTTCTCGCACACCTGCTCGCAGTGCGCTCCGACCCGATTTCTTACTGTTGTGCAGCCTTCTGACGCAGTCACTACACGTTAGAAGCACGCTTTACAGAACTAGACGTTGAAGCGAAACGCCACCAATATCATCACCGATCACCATCAGAGAAGTTACTTTGCTCTCGCCGAACAATCCAATCGGGAGTAAGACAGCAGCGACTGCCTTACTCCCGACCGTCTTCAAGCGGGATGAGCATGGTTCGGAACGGACCGGCAACGGCGTGCAGGTTCCAGATGCGATCGGCGACCCCGTCGATGCCGTTGGCAAGCTGAAGCTGTGGAATGCCGCCGGGAATCACCAGCTGGTTGACACGGATGCCCTCACCCGCGAGGGCATCGTGGAGCATCTCGCCGTAGGCGCTCTCGGCCGGGAAGGCGACCGATGTGCCAGCGAAGTCGGCGCGAGCCTTCACCGAGGTTCCGCCATTGATCATGATGATGCTGCCGCTACCTGCCTGCTGCATCGCCGGGAGCACTGCACGCACCGCGTGGATGAGCCCGAGGGCCGAGAACTGCAGGGCCTCTAACGCCAGCTCGGGCGTCATCTCAAGCACCGGCTTCAGGTAGTCACGCGACGGCAGCGGGCTATATTGCAGCGCGGTGATAGGCCCGAGCTCTGCCGCGGCACGCGCAAGGGCAGCTTCGAGCGACGCCGGCGTGCGGACATCCGCAACGTAAGCACTTGCGGTGAACCCGGCAGCGGTGAGCTCGGCAGCCATGGCGTCCAGTTTCGACTGGTTCCTGGCGATCAGGCCAATTGAGAAGCCCTCGCGCCCGAACCGTCGCGCAACTGCTGCGCCGAGTCCCGGTCCAGCTCCGATGATGGCAATGACAGGCACGATAGTCTCCTTCAATTGATGCTGCTGTGATGACGATCGCGAGGAGCTTGCGCCTAAACGTTGAAGCGGAACTCCACCACGTTACGTTACAGAACAACCCCTGAACCGGGTGAGCGAGCGAGTGCGGTCGTCCCCGCCGCCGGCAGACCCAGGTCTGCACCGAGCTGAACGAACCAGCGGCGCTGGTAGGCGGGCAGATCACTTCTCAAGGCTGACTCGACGCCTTGAACGACGAAGCTCCGACTCCACACTCCAGCCTCCACGAGCCCGGGCACGACCACTGTTCGAAGTGGATCGTTGACATCACTCCGGTCGCTCTGCCTCAAAGAAGCACCTTTGATGCCACGCGTCGTGAAGAGACGAGCGAAGAGCACCCTGGTGACTTTCGGTCTCGCAAGCAGCCAGTACAAAAGCGGCTTCCCCGGCCTGTCAGCCCAACCGCTGATCAGCATCAAGACAGCTCCATCATGATGTGGTGCCTCGACGAGACCTTCTTCAATCCACTCATACATCACGGCCCGACCCCGGTTACGGTCCCAGTTCTTGGGATTCGCTGCGAAATCCGAAGACCATTGATCGACGAACGCGATGAGGTCGTTGGGGAACAAGGCCGGGTACACCCACTGCGCAAACGAACGGTCCTCTGGTATCGGCCAGACTTTCGCGGCCTGAGCGGGCACTTTGGAGGCCAGCAGGACGGTGGTCGCCGCATCCCAGTGCCCTAGTTCCAATGGCCCTGTCCAGGCGTCAACGAATTGCGCGTACCCCCCGGGATAGTCTGCTCGCAGATCGCGAAGCCACGAAGTCACCGTCGATGCTGAACTCGCGCACAGGATGGCCTTGGCCTGACCAACCAGGGGCTTGCACGCCGCGCGGCGCTCGTACGGCTCAACGGAAGCGAGTCGGGCCGCAAGGTCACCCGAACGGCCCGTTGCGAGGAGGTTCCTGAGCGAGTCGACCGTGAGCATAACCGAATGCTAGTCCGCTCTCCGCCCACCAGGTTCGCCGTGCCTCGAAAGAAGGGTCTTTGTCCCGCGGGCGGCGCGGAGTGATTGCCGCAATCTGCTCAGCCATGCGATCCTCGGCAACATCGCGGTCATGCCGGTCCTGCAACGTCAACCAGAATTGCGCCGAGGTGCCGAAGTACCTGGCCAGGCGGAGAGCCGTGTTCGCGGTGATTCGACGCTGGCCGTGCACGACCTCGTTGATGCGGCGAGGCGGCACACCGACGGACACCGCGCTCGAGACGGCCCTCGCGGGCCTCCTCGACCATCAGAAAAGGCTCTGGCGGACCTCCTCGACCTGCAAGAAGCGGCCTTGGCCGGCCTGATTAGACGTTAAACCTAAATTCGACCACGTCTCCGTCTTGCATGACGTATTCCTTGCCCTCGATGCGTGCCTTGCCCTTTGAACGGGCCTCGGCGATCGAGCCGGCGGCCATGAGGTCTTCGAAGGAGAAGATCTCCGCCTTGATGAAGCCCTTCTGGAAGTCGGTGTGGATGACTCCGGCGGCCTGCGGCGCGGTCCAGCCCTTGTGGATGGTCCAGGCGCGGCACTCTTTCGGACCCGCCGTGAGGTAGGTCTGCAGGCCAAGCGTGTCAAAGCCGATGCGGGCGAGCTGGTCGAGTCCGCTCTCGGCCTGGCCGGTCGAGGCGAGCATCTCTGCGGCGTCTTCAGCGTCGAGCTCGCTCAGTTCGCTCTCGAGCTTGGCGTCGAGGAACACGGCGTTCGCAGGGGCGACCAGCGCGGCGAGGGTGTCGAGCTTGGACTGGTCCTGCAGCACGGCCTCATCGACGTTGAAAACGTAGATGAACGGCTTCGCGGTGAGCAGGCCGAGTTCACGGATCGGCTCGATGTCGAGCGTGGCCGAGGACAGCGGCTGACCGGAGTCAAGAATCGCCTGCGCCTTGAGCGCGGTCTCCAGAACGAGCGGCGCCATCTTGCGGCCCTTGACCTCTTTCTCGAAGCGAAGCACGGCCTTCTCGAGGGTCTGCAGGTCGGCGAGGATCAGCTCCGTGTTGATCGTTTCCATGTCGCCAGCCGGGTTGACCTTGCCGTCGACGTGCACCACGTCGGGGTCGGCGAATCCGCGGATAACCTGGGCGATGGCATCCGCTTCGCGAATGTTGGCAAGGAATTTGTTGCCGAGGCCCTCGCCCTCGCTCGCGCCACGCACAATGCCGGCGATGTCGACGAATGACACCGGAGCCGGAAGCAGGGTCTTGCTTCCATAGATCGTTGCCAGATCGGCCAGGCGCGAATCAGGAAGGTTCACGATTCCCACGTTGGGCTCAATGGTCGCGAACGGGTAGTTCGCGGCGAGCACGTTGTTCTTGGTCAGGGCGTTGAACAGGGTTGACTTGCCCACATTGGGAAGTCCGACGATTGCAATAGTAAGAGCCACGAGAGACTATTCTACCGGCCACGTCGCTGCAGCCCTCGTCGGCGGCTCGTGTCGGTGGCCCATGAGACCATAAGGTGTGCTGAATTTCACTGCGATCGATTTTGAAACCGCTAACTCCTCGGCTGCCTCGGCGTGCTCCGTCGGGATGGTGAAAGTGCGTGACGGAATCGTCGTCGATTCGGCCTACTGGCTCATTCAGCCGCCTCCCGGCCACGATGCCTTCTCTGAGTGGAACACCCGTATTCACGGCATTACCGCAGCGGATGTCGTGGGCGCGGCCAGTTGGGCCGAGCAGCTTTCACAGCTGATCGCCTTCGTCGGTGACGACTATCTCGTTGCCCACAACGCCGGTTTCGACCTCGGAGTGATCAAAACGGCGTCGACCGTGACCGGGCAGCCGGTACCAGATTTTCGCTACGTCTGCAGCCTGCAGGTAGCCCGACGCACCTACCACCTCGAGTCCTATCGGCTGCCGGTCGCAGCCATGGCGGCCGGCTTCGAAAACTTCTCGCACCACAATGCGCTCGCAGACGCTGAAGCCTGCGCGGCCATCATGATCCACGCCGCGAAGCGTCACGAGGTCGACACGCTTGAGCAGCTCGCCCACGTCACCCGGGTCAAGGTCGGCGTGATCGGACCGGTGGCTACCCGGGAACACGCCTCGACCCATGGGCCGATGGCGCTCAACTAGAGTGTATTTAGCCTGATCCGAGTCTCATTCCGTTAATGTCGGTGGTCGCTGTCAGACTTCAAGCATGGAACCACTGCTGAGTTTGATCATCGGTCTCGTCATCGGCGTCGCGTTGGGCGTACTGCTGACCATGGTGCTGTTGCAACGCCGCCGCACCACCGGGGAGGGTGACGGCTCGGTCGACTCCGCTGTGCTCGAGGCCCGCCACCAGGCAGCACTCGCCGAGGCTCGAACCCGCGAGGCGACCGTTCGCGCGGCGCTACAGAGCGAGCTGTCTGCCGCCCTCGCGACCGTAGACGGGCTCAGCGCGCAGATCGACCATGACCGGGCGACGACGCGCGAGGCCACGGAACGGCAACGGTCTGACCAGCAGTTGCAGTCCGAACGGGAGAAACGCGAACACCTCGTACTCGAGGCCCTCAGCCCGGTGCGCGAGACCCTGCGCACCATGCAGGAGAAGGTCACCGAGCTTGAAACGCAGCGCAGCGAACAATATGGATCGCTATCGGAGCAGCTTAAGCAGGCCCAGATCTCTGACCAGCAGCTGCGGGTGACCACCGAATCGCTCGCGAGTGCACTACGTTCCAACAGCACCCGCGGTGTCTGGGGCGAGACGCAGCTGCGACGCGTGGTCGAAGCGGCCGGACTCGCCCAGTATGTCGATTTCAACACGCAGACCAATATCACGACGGATGCCGGGCTCGGCCGACCGGACATGGTCGTTCGCCTGCCCGGCAACAAATCGATCGCCATCGACGCCAAGGTTCCGCTCGAGCACTACATAGAGGCGAGCACCATACCCTTCACTGCCACCGGCGAGGAGGGCGCCCGCCGTAAGGTGCTGATCGACAAGCATGTCAAGGCCGTGCGCGCCCACATCGACGCCCTCGCTAAAAAGACCTATTGGGAAGGCTTCGATGCCAGCCCCGAGTTCGTGATCGCCTTTATACCGAGCGAATCCCTGCTGTCGGCAGCGCTCGAGGCAGACCCGTCGATCCTCGACTACTCGTTTAGCAAACGGGTCGCCCTAGCGTCACCGGTGAACCTGTGGGCCGTGCTCAAGACTGTGGCCTTCACTTGGCAACAGCAAGCGGTCACCGACGAGGCCCAGAAACTGTTCGACCTCGGCAACGCCCTGTATCAGCGCCTCGGTGCGCTGTCTGGCCATGCCGAGTCGCTGCGCAAGGCACTCGAACGCACGGTGGACAGCTATAACAAGTTCGCCAACTCGCTCGAGTCGCGGGTGCTCGTGACCGCGCGACAGTTTCCGGGGATCGACCAGACCAAGATCGGGCTGCTCACCGAACCGGCCATCATTCATGATTCACCGAGCAAACTGACCGCGCCCGAGTTGGAGGCGCCGGCCGAAGAACTCGACACGCTGGATCTTCCAGTTGACTTGGACGGTTCCGAACTAAACGAGGCGCAGCACAGCGTTATCAAAGTTCGCTTGTCAAAATAAGTCACTTTGCGAATCCGACCTGCGCGTGTAGTGACCTACGGACGGCACAGAAAGAAGTACGCCTCGAGCCTGATCGAACAGACCCGAGACGTGCAATCGTGTGACGCCCAAGTGCGAGGTGACTACAGCCACTTCGCCGCGAGGTGCTCCGCGATGACGCGACGAGCCGTACCCGAACGCGACCGCAGCACGATGCTTTCGGTGCGAATCATCGGGCCCTTGCGGCGCACTCCGTCGACGAGTCCACCATCGGTTACGCCGGTCGCCACGAAGAAAGTGTTATCGCCGCTGACCATATCGTCGATCTCAAGCAGCTTGTCGATGTCGAGTCCGGCAGCTATACCCTTGGCGCGTTCGGCGTCATCCTTCGGGGCGAGCCGGCCCTGCATATAGCCGTCGAGGGCTTTGAGTGCGCACGCCGTCGTGATGCCCTCCGGGCTGCCGCCGATTCCGACGCACATATCGATGCGGGTCTCGTAGCGGGCCGCATTGATGCCACCGGCAACGTCGCCATCGAGCATGAGTCGTGTGCCGGCACCGGCAGTGCGGATGGCGTCAATCAGGCCGGCGTGGCGCGGACGGTCAAGCACGGCCACCGTCAGTTCTCCCACTGGCTTCTTCAGTGCTTTGGCAAGTTCACGAAGGTTCTCGCCGATCGTCTGGTCGAGATTGACCACGCCACGGCCGGCGCCACCGGTAACGATTTTGTCCATGTAGAAAATCGACGAGGCGTCGAGCATAGTGCCGCGGTCGGAGACGGCGATGACGGAGACGGCGTTCTGGCGGCCGGCTGCGGTGAGGCTGGTTCCGTCGATCGGGTCCACGGCAATGTCGCAGGCGGGGCCACGGCCGTTTCCGACGTGCTCACCGTTGAAAAGCATGGGGGCCTTATCTTTTTCGCCCTCGCCAATGACGATGAGCCCATCGAAGTTGACAGTGCCGAGGAACGCGCGCATGGCGTCGACGGCGGCCTTGTCAGCGGCATTCTTGTCGCCGCGGCCGATGAACGGTACGGCGCGGATGGCTGCAGCTTCGGTGGCGCGCACGAGCTCCATAGCGAGATTACGGTCGGGGTGTTGAAACAGAGTGGGGGTCTCAGTGCTGTTCAAAAGGTCCTCCCGGACGTAAGTTCGACTTCGATTACGGCGGATGCGCGGCGGGTCGCGCGGAATGTCCGTTCGAGTCACCTTATCGCGACCGAACGCCGGGGTCGGGCGTGGCTAGACTCGGTTCACACCCCCGCACACTTTCGAGGAGACGCAATGCCCATCGCAACCCCGGACCAGTACGCCGAAATGCTCGACAAAGCGAAGACCGGCGGGTTCGCTTACCCGGCATTCAACGTGTCTTCGTCGCAGAGCATCAACGCCGTGCTTCAGGGCCTCACCGAGGCCGGATCTGATGGCATCATCCAGGTCACCACCGGTGGCGCCGACTACTTCGCCGGCCACACCGTGAAGAACCGTGCCTCCGGCGCACTTGCCTTTGCCCGCTTCGCACACGCGGTCGCCGACAACTATCCGATCACCGTTGCGCTGCACACCGATCACTGCCCCGAGGGCGCACTCGGTGACTTCGTCATTCCGCTCATCGAAGCCTCGGAGTCAGCGGTAGCCGATGGCGGCCAGCCCATTTTCCAGTCACACATGTGGGACGGTTCGGCCATCGCGCTCGACAAGAACCTCGGTATCGCTACCGATATTCTTAAGCGCACCCGCGCCATCAACGCCATTCTCGAGGTGGAGATCGGCGCCGTCGGCGGCGAGGAAGACGGCGTACAGGCCGACGTGAACGAGAACCTGTACACGACCCTCGACGACGCGATCAAGATGGTCGAGGCCCTCGGCCTCGGCGAGCAGGGCCGCTATATGGCCGCTCTCACCTTCGGCAACGTACACGGCGTCTACAAGCCTGGCAACGTGAAGCTGCGCCCGGAACTGCTCAAGGAGATCCAGACCGGCCTGTCGGCCAAGTTCGGGCTCGCTGCTCTGCCGCTCGACCTCGTCTTTCACGGCGGCTCGGGCTCAACGGATGCCGAAATCGCCGAAGCTGTCGCCAACGGTGTCGTGAAGATGAACATCGACACCGACACCCAGTACGCCTTCACCCGCTCCATCGCCGACTACATGCTCAAGAACTACGACAGCGTGATCAAGGTTGACGGTGAAGTCGGCAACAAGAAGGTTTACGATCCGCGCGCCTGGGGCAAAGTGGCCGAGTCGGCCATGGCCGCTCGCGTCGTCGATGCCACCCGCCAGCTCGGCTCCGCCGGGCGCTCAAACAGTTAGGGCAATGACGGCAGTCACAGCAATGACAGAGAACCCGAACTCCGTTCCACCCCCGCCAGACCCTCGTCCCCGCCCCCAGTACGGCGAACTCGCCCCTGAGGGCTGGACCTGGAAACCTCCGCAGGACCAGGACCGGGTTGATGCTCCAGCCCCCATCGCTGGTGTGGGAGCCGGCGTGCCACCGACCGCACAGCCACCAGCCGTTCCCGCAGTGCCGCTCCAGCCGGGACAGCCGTTCCAGACGGGGCAGCCGCACCAGCCAGCCCAGCGCACCGTACCCCGCTGGGACCGACCGCTGACCATCGGGCTGCTGGCCGTCGGGCTCCTGTCCACCCTGTATGGCGCGTTCTCGCTCGGCGCACTCCCCGATGCCATGCAGCTGATCTACACGCAGCAGGGCCTGGGCACCTACACTCCGGGGGTCAGCATCGGCCCGTTGACCTCGGTCGGGGCCATTGCGGTGGTGTTCATCTGGCTCGCCACTGCCGCGGTGTCGGTGCGTCTGCTGCTGCGGCGACGCCGAGCGTTCTACATACCGCTGATCGCTGGCGCCGTGTCGACCGTGACGATGTTCGCCTTCATGCTCGCCGCGATGTTGAATGACCCGACCCTGATCGAGTTTCTCAGCCGCCAGTAGCTTTCAGCCGCTGAAACGCCCCGGCCGTCTACTCGGCGGGGGCGGCGCGACCACCGAAGGCACGGGTATCCGTTTCTCCGGAGACGTTGGTGCGCAATTCCTTGGGCAGTGAGAAGACCAGGTCTTCTTCGGCGGTCTTGACCTGCTCAACGTCGTTGTAGCCGGCGTCGGCGAGGGCAGCAAGCAGTTCTTCGACGAGTTCTTCAGGAACGGATGCCCCGCTCGTCACACCGACGGTCGTCGCGTTGTCGAGCCACTCCTGTTTGACCTCACTCGCGAAGTCCACGCGATAGGCAGCCTTCGCGCCGTATTCCAGCGCTACCTCGACGAGGCGCACGGAGTTGGACGAATTGGCTGAGCCGACCACGATCACCAGGTCGGAGTCGCGGGCGACCTTCTTGATGGCGACCTGACGGTTCTGAGTGGCGTAGCAAATGTCGTCGCTCGGCGGATCCTGCAGATTGGGAAACCGTGCCCGCAGCCGGCGCACGGTTTCCATGGTCTCGTCGACGCTCAGTGTGGTCTGCGACAGCCAGACCACCTTGTCTGGATCACGCACGATGACCGTGTCGGCAGCATCCGGGCTGCCGACGAGCGTCGTGTGCTCGGGCGCTTCACCGGCAGTACCCTCAACTTCTTCATGGCCTTCGTGGCCGATCAGCAGAATCTGAAAGTCGTCACGTGCGAAGCGCACGGCTTCGCGGTGCACCTTGGTCACGAGCGGGCAGGTGGCATCGATGGCCTGCAGGCCGCGGGCGGCGGCGGCATTGACGACGGCCGGAGAGACGCCGTGCGCGCTGAATACAATGTGCGCGCCGCGCGGTACCTCGTCGACCTCGTCGACAAAGATGGCACCAAGACTTTCGAGCTCGGAGACCACGTGAATGTTGTGCACGATCTGCTTGCGCACATATACCGGGGCGCCGTAGTGCTCGAGCGCCTTCTCGACGGCGATGACTGCACGGTCGACTCCGGCGCAGTAGCCGCGGGGGGCGGCGAGCAGCACCCGTTTGTGTCCGACCACCGGGGTATCCTTGAGCCTGTTGCGGATGCGTGGAATGCGCGGCATGCCCAAGCCGATAACGGGCGGAGTGCTCTTGGTTTGCGCTGTATTCACCGCCTCAGTCTACGCACGCACGAACGAAGAACTCTGGGAGGACCAGCCTGTGCCCCACGCCAGCGCAACGCCAAGGACAGCCGCATGACGGATACCCCCGCCACCGTCGAAACGCCGTGGCCGGTCGCCCTGCTCTCGGGCAAAATTCGCGGTTATATCGAGCGCCTGGGTATGGTCTGGGTCGAGGGCGAGATCACCCAGTGGGGGGCGAGCGGCGGCAACGTCTACGGCAAGCTCAAGGATCTCACCGAAGACGCCACCGTGAGCTTTACCATCTGGTCGTCGGTACGCGCCAAACTGACCGCCGATTTCAAGGCCGGCGACCGCGTTGTCGCGCTGGTCAAGCCCAACTTCTGGGTCAAGGGCGGCACCCTCACTATGCAGGCCTTCGAGATGCGTCACGTCGGGCTCGGAGACCTGCTCGAACGACTCGAACGACTGCGCAAGCAGCTCGCGAGCGAGGGACTCTTCGATGCGTCCCTCAAGAAGCGCCTGCCGTTTCTGCCGCACTGCATCGGCCTCGTGACCGGTAAAGACTCCGACGCCGAGAAAGACGTCATTCGCAACGCGCAACTGCGCTGGCCGGCGGTGAATTTTCGGGTCGCGCACGCCGCCGTGCAGGGAGACCGTGCCGTCGGCGAGGTCACGAGCGCCATCCAACGCCTCGATGCCGACCCGGAGGTGGATGTTATCATCGTCGCCCGCGGCGGCGGTGACTTTCAAAACCTGCTCACTTTCAGTGACGAGATTCTCGTGCGCGCTGCCGCAGCCTGCGTGACGCCGCTGGTCAGCGCTATCGGGCACGAGGCCGACCGGCCGCTGCTCGACGATGTCGCCGACCTGCGGGCCTCCACTCCGACGGACGCCGCCAAACGCGTCGTCCCCGACGTCAGCGACGAACTGGACAGGGTGCAGCAGGCCAGGGCCCGTCTCAGTAGCCGGCTCACCGGCATCCTCTCGTCGGAAATCGATCGGATCGTGCAGCTGCGCAGCCGCCCGGTGCTCGTCGACTCAGGCTGGATCATCGATTCCCGCAGTGAAGACCTGACCCGGTACGTCGCCCGCGGCGCCGAGCTGACCATGCGCATTCTGGAGCGCGCCGGAGCCACGGTGGTGGAACTGCGCTCCCAGCTGCGCGCACTCTCGCCACAGGGCACCCTGGATCGCGGCTATGCGATCGCCCAGACGCCCGACGGCCACGTGCTGCGCCGAGCCGAGGACGCCCCGGCCGGCACCAAGCTGTTGCTCACCCTGGCCGATGGAACCGTCGCTGCCACCGCGGACGTTCCCGCCGCCGTGTCGAAATAATTAGAATGGATGCCATGACCTCGCCTGCCCCCACCATGAGTGAACTCAGCTACGAACAGGCCCGCGACGAGCTCATTCGCGTCGTCAACGAACTCGAACAGGGTTCGAGCACCCTGGAGCAGTCGCTCGCGCTGTGGGAACGCGGCGAAGCTCTGGCCCGTCGTTGCGAGGAATGGCTGATCGGCGCCAAGGCCCGCCTCGACGCGGCCCGCCTGGCCGCGACCACACCCTCCGAAGACGCCACACCCACCAGATGAGCCGCGCCCCCAAACCGCCGCGCGTCGTCGCCGAGCTCGGCCGACCGGAGACTCCACAGGAGACCGCCGACCGGCTCGCCGAGAACTCGCGCAAGTACCGGTCGCACAAGACCGTGAACAACCTCGTGCTGTCACTGCTGGCGACGGTGGGAGCCGTGCTCGTGCTCGTGCTGCTAGTGCCGCGCAACGACAATCCGATCACCCGCGACGCCGACTATCAGAGCATCGCCGCCCAGCTGGCGCCGGTGGTTGACCACACTCTGGCCAGCCCGGAGCTACCCGACGGCTGGAGCGCCAACGACGCCGCGTGGCGGGCCGGAGCGAACGACCAGGTTCCGTCCTGGTACATCGGCCTAATCACGCCCGAAAATCAGTTCATCGGCTTCGACCAGGCCTTCGACGCCAACCCCACCTGGCTGGCCCAGAAGCTGCCCGGCTCCCCTGTCATCGACACGGTCAGCATCTCTGGCGTCACCTGGGACGTCTATCGCAACAGCGCTCCGGCCGCTGACCGGGGTAATTTCGACTACGCGCTCGTGACAACAGCCGGCCCGAGCACCTATCTGCTGATCGGAACGGCGCCCACCGACGACTTCGAGACCCTCGCCACTTCGTTGGCCCCCAACATCGCACAGAATGGAGCCGAATGAACCGGTCATCGACGGCCTTCCCGTCTCCGGCACAGGCCTGGAACGAACTGCGCGAGGGCAATGAGCGCTATGTTGCCGGCACTCCCCGGCACCGTGAGGATGTTGACCGGCGGGCCGAACTCGTCGAACAGCAGACACCGCACGCCGCGCTATTTGGCTGCAGCGACTCCCGGCTCGCCGCCGAGATCATCTTCGACCAGGGGCTCGGCGACCTGTTTGTCGTGCGCAACGCCGGCCAGATCATCTCGTCATCCGTGCTCGGTTCGCTGGAATATGCCGTCGCCGTGCTGCACGTTCCACTCATCTTGGTATTAGGCCACGACGAGTGCGGTGCCGTGCGTGCCGCGATCGATTCTCAAGCAGCGGATGCCCCGGCTCTGCCCGTGCACATCGCTCGTATCATCGAGAAGATCGTGCCGGCCGTGCGTCGAGTCAGCGGGCAGGCGGCATCCGCTCAGCTGGATCCAACGCTGATCGATACCGGTCAGGTCGGCCGGGAACACCTCAAAGACACGGTCACCGAGCTGCTCGAGCAGTCCGAGGTGATCAGCGCGGCCATCGCAGCCGGTACATTGGCTATCGTCGGTGCGAACTACGTCCTCCGCGAAGGATACGCCGACCCCAACATCGTGGTGGGCGTCATTTAGACCAGACCATCCGCGCACCCGTTGCGCACAGCACGACTCTCATACAGCACCGAAAGGGAATGCACACAGTGGTGGACACCTCCGCACAAACCGGCTACCGGATCGAACACGACACGATGGGTGAGGTCCGCGTTCCAACGGATGCTCTCTACGGTGCCCAAACCCAGCGCGCCGTCGAGAACTTTCCGATTTCCGGCTCTACACTCGAGTCTGCGCAGATCGCGGCTCTCGCCCGCATCAAGAAGTCGGCGGCTCTCGCCAACGCCCAGCTCGGCGTGCTCGACCAAGACATCGCCAACGCGATCGCCTCGGCCGCGGATGAGGTCATCACCGGCCAGTTCGACACCGAGTTTCCGATCGACGTCTACCAGACCGGCAGCGGCACCTCATCGAACATGAACATGAACGAGGTCATCGCGACGCTGGCGACCCGCGCGCTCGGCCGCTCGGTGCACCCGAACGACCACGTCAATGCGAGCCAGTCCTCCAACGACGTGTTCCCGACCTCGGTGCACATCGCAGTCACGAGCGCCTTGATCGACGATCTCATCCCTTCGCTCGACCACCTGGCCGTCTCCTTCGAGACCAAGGCCGAACTGTGGAAAGAAGCCGTCAAGGCCGGCCGCACCCACCTTATGGATGCCACGCCGGTTACCCTCGGCCAGGAGTTCGGCGGCTACGCCCGCCAGATGCGTCTCGGCATCGAGCGCATCCGCACCGCCCTCCCCCGCATCGCCGAGGTTCCGCTCGGCGGCACCGCGGTCGGTACCGGCATCAACACACCGTATGGCTTTCCGCAGCTGGTCATCGAGCTGTTGGTGCGGGAAACCGAACTACCGATCACTGAGGCGCGCGACCACTTCGAGGCCCAGGCCAACCGCGACGGCCTCGTCGACGCCTCCGGGGCACTCCGCACCATCGCCGTTTCGCTCACCAAGATCTGCAACGACCTGCGCTGGATGGGATCCGGCCCAAACACGGGCTTCGGCGAGATCAACATCCCAGACCTGCAGCCCGGCTCGTCGATCATGCCCGGTAAGGTCAATCCGGTTATCCCAGAGGCCGTGCTCATGGTCTGCTCGCGTGTCATCGGCAACGATGCCACGATCGCCTGGTCCGGTGCCTCCGGCTCGTTCGAACTCAACGTCGGCATCCCAGTAATGGGAACCGCCCTGCTGGAATCGATCCGCCTCCTCACCAACGCCACCCGGGTGCTCGCCGACAAGACCGTCGACGGCCTCGTCGCCAACCTCGAGCATGCTCGCGCCCTGGCCGAGAAGTCGCCGTCGATCGTCACCCCGCTCAACCGCGTCATCGGCTACGAAGCCGCCGCCAAGGTGGCCAAGAAGGCCGTAGCCGACGGACTCACCGTGCGCGAGTCCGTCATCGCGCTCGGCCACGTCGAACGCGGCGACCTCACGCTCGCCGAGCTCGACACCGCGCTCGACGTGCTGAGCATGACGCGTCCTCCGCAAAAGAAGTAACCGCACCACCGACAGCGAGTGTTGCCGATGCGCCTCAAGCGTTATCGGCAACACTCGCTGTCGTTAACTCTCCAAGCTGCGGGCGGTGCCACTCGCTGATTTCAGCCCCGCCAACAGAACGATCGCTGCTGTCGTCCCAACACGCCCAGGTCGGGTCCCCCGGTTTCTCACATTCATCGAATAAGCCGTCTGAGACGCGCTGCGGCCTTCAACGCGAGCGTCTCCACCGCAACGTGTGTCAGCGAGCCGGAGAGCACAGGGGAAAGGCACTCCCTGGCGGGGAAAGTAGCACGACCATCGGTGTGCCTCTGAGAGTGGACGGGACAGAAGGCGCAGGGCCACGGCGGCACGACAACTTCAATGCCGGTAGTCGTCGTGTTGGTGACCCGCTCTCGGGTCATCCCCACGCCGTTGGTCGAGCCAGCCGAGACCGCCATCCCGTGACGCGCCGTGATCTGCCGTGCCAGCCACGGCGGTAGTTGACGTCGGCTGGTTGAGCGCGAGTGGCGGCTGCATGAGCGGGTTCTTACTGGGCAGGGCGATCAGCGCCTGCTTCGGGTCGATCTCAACCGGGGGTTGCAGCCAATACAGTCCGCTCTGGAGAAGGATTTTCCAGTGCTGGTTATGGAGCAGCATATGGTGGTGAGCACAGAGTAATATGGCGTGATCGATGTTGGAAAGCCCCAGATCAGCCCAATTTTCGACGTGATGTGATTCTGACCACGACGGTGACTGGTCGCAGCCGGGCCAGCGGCATCCGCCGTCGCGCGCCGCGAGGGCGCGGCGTTGCTCGCGGTTGAAGAGACGCTCATCGCGTCCAACGTTGAGGGGTTGCCCGGTCTGGGAGAAGAGGATGCCGAGGTAGCCGGTGTCGCAGAGGTGCCGTTCGATCGTTTCCGCCGACACCGGTGCAGGGTTGCCCTCGATGTATCCGAAGGGCGAGTTGGACGTCGTCGCGGCCGGGGTCATGACTGGGGCATCCGCTGTGGCGGTTCGCCCGCTCGGGGCCGGGAAGGTCGAGGGCGCCGGGATACTGGTGGGGCGGTCGTGTTCGGTGACGATGACCTGCACGACCGGGCGGCGCCCGCCGAACAGGGTGTTGGGGTCGGCGTCAGCGCCGAGCTTGAGTAATTGGGTGAAGGAGTCTGCGGCGATCTGAGCCACGGTGCGCGGGTCGTCCTTGACGCTCTGCGCCCACGCTGCGCGTTCGGGGTCGACGAATCGTACGCCGCCGCGCCGCGGGCTGGTTAGTGCGTCGTAGGTCGCCATCCACAGTTCGCCCTGCTCGGGTGCCATCAGCGCATGCAGGGTCACCATGCCGTCTGCCCGTCGCCACAACGACCAGGTCGTGTCGTCGCGGGCCTGCTTCTCCCGCGCCAGAATGCCCGCAGCGTCAAGGTCGTCCCGCAGTCGCCGGGCTCGCTTGTAGGCCTGCTCGGTGTTCATGCCCGGAGCCTCCACCAGCAACACCAGCAGCGCGGCGGCGAGTTTCTCGGCGGTGATCGCCTGATCCAGGGTGCCGAGGCCTCGCAGCAGCGCGTCACCAACGCCGGGCGAGAAGGTGCCTTCGGCGACGGCGTGCATGATCGGCGCCTGCCACGGCACCACCACGACCGGCGGCACCACCAGGGATGCCGGGGTTACCGGAAGCACCGGGACGACTGGCACGACCGGGCGAGGCGGCGGCCGGCAAGGGCAGATCGGGGTGCGTTACGGCCCACGCTGCCGCGCGCTCCGCCTCACGGGCGGCCCAGCGGACGGCTTCACGCTCCGCTTCCCGCTCGGCTTTCGCCGTCGCCTCCGTAGCAGCACCAGCGGCGGCCTGCGTGGCCCGCGCTGCTTCATGTTCCGCCTCGGCCGTGAGACGCTCGGCGGTTTCGGTGCCGCTCATCAGCACTCCAACCGCCACCAACCGGCCAGCCTCAATACGGCTGAGGCCGGTGGCCTGCCGCACCATTAGCGTCGCGTTGCCAAACCCGTGCCGCGCCGCCAACCCCGACTGCCCAAACTCTGGCCGAGACCGGTCTGCAATCGTGCCCGCCAGCATCGCGGCGGCCGTGTTGCTCAACCGAAGCAGGTCGGCGATCGGGCCACGCGCCGCCAGGACCGCGGCGTCGGACAGGCTGCTGAACTCAGCGCTGGAACCACCGAGCGCGGCGACAGCGACCGCCGCCCGGGTGAGTTCCACTGCGAAGTTGTTCATAATTCAACCCAACACCCGACCACCGACATTCCCGAGGAATAATCATGCCTAAAAGCACTAAATCGGCAAAATTGGTCACAGAATACCCAAAGATATGTTTTCAGGACCGAGCGAGACCCTTGCAGCCGTCCCGCATGTGAACCCTCTGCGGGACGAACACTGGCCTCGCGCTCGATTTTCGGGCAACCCAGCACAAGCCGGATTGCAACTGACCTGACGTGTGTGACCGACATGAGTCATCGCACGTCGGGCATTCGGCTCAGTGTGGCCGTGTGGGCTCAATCACCCGGGCGGAGCACGCCAATCTGGTCGACGGCTGGCGTTGGAGGTCCCGGCAGCGACGTGCAACGTTCGCTGTCGCCTACTCCGACGTGGCTGCTGCGTTCGGTCAAGCTGACCGAGATGGCGGTCCGCGCTCCAGCAGGATGCCGCCGAAGAAGAGCTCAGCCATGCCAGCAGTGACGGAGCCCCAGGTGAACACCGCGCTGGCCGCCCGAATTCGCCGAACCATCAGCGGAGCAGCGCCTCAAGCGGATCACCCTACGCGACACACAGCTCACTCCGTGGAGGAAGACTTGAGGTCTGCGCGGGGCTGCGCTGGGGCGCGACCTGACCGGCGCCCAACCGAAAGCCATGCGATCGGCCCGACGACCGGCACGAAAATCGTCAGGAGTGTCCAGATCAGCGCTTGCGTTGCGGTGAGGCGCTTAGCGGTTTGAACTATCGAGACGAGCGCCACGATGACCAAAACAATCAGCAGAATCGAGATTGTGGTCCACGCGATGTCATACCAGGCGGGGAGGAGAGGATTGAAAGAGTCACCCATATCGTCAGCCTACGGTGAAGGATCCACTGATGCGAACGGCCCAGGCCACGGGTAAACCTGGTGCGTTGACAGATCGTGGTGCGAACGGCCGGAGATCTCCACCCAAAACTGATCATGGTTATCGCCACTCTGACCGACAGGCATGCTTTCAAGCGCAAAGTGCACCCTGACTGACATCGACCCGTCCTGAAAGCTGCCAACGCTGAACGCAAGATTAGGTTCGGTAAATTCGAGCGACGGCACAACCCCGGCGTCTCCAATGACGCTTACGGCGATGTCGCGAACAGCGGATGCCCCTTCAGCGTTTCAATAGCGCTGGCCACGCCGTCGAAGCGGCCGACTCGCAAATTGTCACGCTGGGCGACGTCGTGGGTGAGTACAACGCGCGAGCGTCGACTTCCCCGTTCCGGCTCGACCTCCCAGCGACAAAGTGCCGATCTTTCGGGTCGAGCAGCAGGTCAATGGCGAGGCGCTGCTCCGCCGAGCGACCGTGCAGGCCGAAAACGTCCCGGTCGCCGCGCATGAGTTTGAGCGTACCCCGGTTGGTCACCCGGTCAAGGCAGACCCTTGATCTGAGTGGATCACGGGCCCCGTGTTGATCGGCATGTCCTGGCTCAGCCGACGTGCAGCGTCCTCGACTGACTGCGCAACCGTGCGGAGCCGAGCACAGCCAGTCCAGATATCAGCAGAAGTCCCGCCAGTCCCATGGGTAATGCGTAAGGCGAACCGGTGATAGCCAACGACGAATCCGGTGGCGTGACCACCAGCTTTACCTGACTTACGGCGCTGGATGTAATGGAGGCGGCGCCAGCGCCAACCGTGTTCGTCGCCGTCACCGTGAACGTGTAGCTGTCCCCGCTCGTCAAACCCGTCACCACGATCGGGCTGCCGGTCCCGGACACTGTCTGCCCACCATTGCCCGGTGTCGTCGTATCCGTGGCAGTGACCGTGTACCCGGTGATGACCGAGCCGCCGTCACTGGCCGGAGGGGTGAAAGCCACGGACACCTGCCCACTACGCGCCGTAGCCGAAACACCCGTCGGGGCACCCGGCACCGTCACCTGGAGGGGGGCAATCACCGACACCGTGCCCCCACTGTAGTTGGCAACGTACGCGATGTTCCTGGTCTCATTCACCGCCACCCCATAGGGGGTGTTCCCGGCGGTTACGGTGGCCGTCACCGTGTTGCTGGCCCCGTCAATCACCGACACCCTGCCCCCAACGTCGTTGGTCACGTACACGGTGTTCGTTGTCTCATTCACCGCCACCCCGATCGGGTGTCCGCCGACGGGCACGGTGGCGGTCACCGTGTTACTGGCCCCAGCAATCACCGACACCGTGCCCCCACGGTAGTTGGCCACGTACACGGTGTTCGTTTCCTCATTCACCGCCACACCGTACGGCCTGTCGCCGACGGTCACGGTGGCGGTCACCGTGTTAGTGTTCCCGTTCTAATCACCGACACCGTGTCGCTGCCAGTAATCACCGACACCGTGTCGCTGTTAGCGTTGGCCACGTACACGGTGTCCGTTTTTTTATTCACCGCCACCGCGCCCGGCAAGATGCCGACGGGAACGGTAGCGGTCACCGCGTACGGGGTGGCGGCCAAGGCTGGCATCGCGCCACCGAACACAGCCAACGGGACCACCAGTCCCAAAGCACCGACCAGCGCCGCCAACCGTACCTGCTACAAAACCGGCCACCACCCAGAACTCTGACCGATACCGTTTGGTGCCCTCATCAAGTGACCTTTCGAAGCGTAAGCACACCGAAATCACTCTGGCCGGGCGAGGTCCGCCAAGTTGGGAAAACGATCGAGCTCAGATCCAGCTGCAGCGTGACCGCTCCCTGTTCCCCTGAACCTACCACAGACACCCCCTTAAGGGGGACGGCCACCGAGACACCTGAACACGCACGGAGCACCGACGGTGGTCCGTGTGATCTCCGGGCCACCCCCTGCCCCGAGGCCCGAGAAAATGCACGGGCAAAGGGGGCGAAACTGAGCAGTGTGACTACAAGCTGCCCTGATGCACAACGGCTGGAGTTGGGAAGCGATAGCCCGGCGGTCACCAACGGCGACGACCCGACCACAGGCATCCGCTCCCCCGCCGAAACTACATAACTTCGTTGCCCTCCAGCATCTCGGTTACGAGCGCTGCGATCGCGCTGCGCTCCGACCGGGTCAAAGTCATGTGCGCGAACAGCGGATGCCCCTTCAGCGTTTCAATCACGCTGGCCACGCCGTCGAAGCGGCCGACCCGCAGGTTGTCACGCTGGGCGACGTCGTGGGTGAGTACAACGCGCGAGTTCTGACCGATGCGGCTCAGCACGGTCAGCAGCACGTTGCGTTCAAGCGACTGCGCTTCGTCGACGATCACGAAGGCGTCGTGCAGGGAGCGGCCGCGAATGTGAGTGAGTGGGAGCACCTCGAGAATGCCGCGCTCCATCACCTCCTCGACTACGTTCTCCGACACGATCGCGCCGAGCGTGTCGAAGACCGCCTGGGCCCACGGCCCCATTTTCTCTCCCTGGTCTCCCGGTAGAAAGCCGAGATCCTGGCCGCCGACCGCATACAGCGGCCGGAACACCATAATCTTGCGATACTGCTGACGCTCCAGCACCGCTTCCAGGCCCGCACAGAGGGCGAGCGCAGACTTTCCCGTCCCGGCTCGACCTCCCAACGACAGAATGCCGATCTCCGGGTCCAGCAGCAGGTCGATGGCGAGTCGCTGCTCCGCCGACCGACCGTGCAGGCCGAAGACGTCTCGGTCGCCGCGCACGAGCTTGAGCGTGCCTCGGCTGGTCACCCGGCCGAGGGCAGACCCCCGATCGGAGTGAATGACCAGACCGGTGTTGATTGGCATGTCCTGCACCGTGCGCGAATCGAGCGTCTCTTTGTCATACAGCACGCTCATCTGCTCGGCACTGAGGGTGATCTCGTCCAGGCCGGTCCACCCGGAGTCAACGGCGAGTTCGTGCCGGTACTCATCGGCGGCGAGGCCGAGGGAGGCGGCTTTCACGCGCAGCGGTAGGTCCTTGGAGACGACGGTCACGGTCATTCCGTCATTCGAGAGGTTCAATGCCACTGCCAGAATACGCGAGTCATTGTCGCCCAGCTGCATGCCTGAGGGCAGCACCGACATGCTGGAATGGTTCAGCTCCACCCGCAGGGTGCCGCCCTCGCCGACCGGAATCGGAAAGTCGAGGCGCTCATGCTTGAGCCGCAACTCGTCGAGGTTACGCAACGCTTGCCGGGCGAAATAGCCGATCTCCGGGTCGTTTCGCTTGGACTCCAGTTCGCTGATCACCACCACGGGCAACACCACTGCGTGCTCGGCAAAGCGAAAAATTGCTTTCGGATCGGACAGAAGCACCGAGGTGTCCAACACGTACGTGCGCTCGGTTTGCGAAGCGGATGTCTCCACCCGGTCAGTCGCCTGGAGATCGGTTCGATTAGCGGTCATGGCCATTCCCACCCTGCGTCACGAAGACGCGGATCACTTTGGCGAGCTGGCCATCAAGCAATTCTCGAGCCGTACTTATATGGCCGTCTCGGTCAGGTGCCGTACCTGATGAAAGCGACGCTACGACGTGCGGCTGCAAAAAGAAACCCGACACGCCCACCGAAATCTGACGTTCACCTCATGTTGGGGCGGACGCCGGGTATGCCGGCGGCGAATGCTAGTACGTGGCGGCCAGTGTGTAGGCCGTGAGCGCACCCCGCAGCATGGTGACTGTGTCGGGGTCGAGAGCCGCGTGTACACACAGTCGCACCGTGCCACCACGCGTCGTGGCGGTGATGCCGTGGTTGTGCAGGCTCGCCACCAGGGTGGTCAAAAATTCGGCCGGCGGCTCGAGTACCACGATGCCAGCCCTTGAGTCGACATCCCGCGGCGACACGATATCGACGATGAACTCGTCGACCAGCTCGATGATCTCCGACATGTTCTCGTTCATGGCCTTTTGGATCACGTCGACACCAACGTCGAAACTCTGCTCGAGCGCAGCCGCGAACCGTGCCTGCGCGATGGCGTCTCCGTCTGTCACCCGAAAGGCCCGGGCAGCGTGACTGGGCGGGGTGACCTCGTCCCAGGGAGCGTCCGTGTCGGTACCGACGTAACCGGAAATCACGGGTACCAGGCGCTCAAGCGCCCGTTCGCTGAGGGCAAGGAAGCCGGTTCCCCAGCCGGCCCGCGTCCATTTCTGACCACCGGAGGCGACGACATCCGCTGCCGCATAGGCGGCATCGACGACTCCGAAGCCCTGAATTGCATCGACGATGAGCAGCCGATCGCCGATGACCTGGCGAATGCCCTCGAGGTCGGTGCGATACCCGGTGCGCGAATCGACCAGGCAGACGGCGACGGCCACGACGGCCGGGGTCAGCTGGTCGCGAATTTGTCCGGGGGTGACGCGGCCGTGATCCGTCTCCAACCAGAGCGGAGTGACCACGTTCAGGGCTTCGGCGGCGCGCACTGCGGCGAACGGAACACTGGGAAACTCACCGGCCGAGAGCAGCACGGTTCCGGTGAGACCAAACATGGCCTGCATGAGTCCGGAGCTCGTGTTGGGCTGCAGCACGATCTGGTCGGCGGCAAAGCTGGTGAGCTCCGACACTGCCGTGCGAGCGCGCAGATCCTGGTCGACCAGATGGTCGAGGCTGCCGTGGCGGGCGCGGGACAACACCTCGGTCTGGCCGAGGGTCTCAGCGACCACGGCCTCGGAGAGCGGGCCGACCCGACCGAAGTCGAGGTAGCCGGGTTCCTCACGAAAACCGTCGGTGAAGCTGAGCAGTGAATTCATGCGCGCGGATCCAATCGGTTGTCAAACACAGGGTAGCTACCCCCCGAAACGCCGCTGCCGGCGGGAAAAGTCGCGCAGAGCCCGCAGAAAGTCGATCTGCCTCAGGTCGGGCCCCAGCGCTTCAACGAAGTAGAACTCGCTGTGCGCGCTCTGCCAGAGCATGAAATCGCTCAGCCGTTGCTCGCCCGAGGTGCGAATGACGAGGTCGGGGTCGGGTTGACCGCCGGTGTACAGGTGCTGACCGATGAGTTCGGGGGTGAGGGTTTCGGCGAGGTCCTCCAGTGTGCCGCCGTGGGCGTGGTGGGTGGCGACGATGCTGCGCATGGCGTCGGTGATTTCGGTGCGGCCGCCGTAGCCGACCGCGAGGTTGACGTGCAGTCCCTTATGGTCGCTGGTCCGGGCATCCGCTGCATCGAGAGCAGCGACCAGCGGCTCCGGCAGGCCGGCCTTGGACCCCACCTGCTGCACCCGCCAGTTGCGGTAGTGCGAGAGCTCTTCGGCGAGATCGGCGATGATTTCGATCAGATCGGCGAGCTCATCACTCGGACGCTGGGTGAGGTTGTCGGACGAGAGCAGATACAGGGTGACGACTGAAATACCGAGGTCATCGCACCATTCCAGGAACTCGCGCATCTTGGCGGCGCCAGCTCGGTGACCGTGCGCGGCGGTTTGAAACCCCAATTGCCGGGCCCAGCGCCGGTTGCCGTCGATGATCATGGCGACGTGGTGAGGCATGTGTGCCGGCGTAAGTCCGCGCCTCAGCCGGCGTTGATACAGCCCATAGAGGATGCCACGCGGCGAGGGTACCTGGGGTTTCTGCACACAGTTACGCTAGTCCACTCCCCGGTCGTTCGCGGCACCCAGCCAAGCCCTGTCGTATCCTTGCAGCATGGCCACCGAGCACGATATCCCCAATCTGCCGTTGATCGAGGCAGCTGACGCCCACCCGGAAGACGTTAAACCGACCTGGCGCGGCTGGATTCACGCGGGAACATTTCCGGTGACGATCGCCGCCGGCATCGTATTGCTCGTGCTCGCTGAGGGCTCGGCGGCGAAGATCAGCTCGGCCATATTCGTGCTCAGTTCGATGCTGCTGTTTGGCAATTCAGCGCTATACCACCGTTTTAACTGGCAGCCGCGCACCCGCATCATTCTCAAACGCATCGACCACGCGAATATCTTTCTGCTGATCGCTGGGTCGTACACGCCGATCACAGTGCTCGCGCTTCCGCCGGAAAAAGCAACTCTGCTGCTGTGGCTGGTCTGGGGCGGAGCCGGACTGGGCATCCTCTTTCGAGTGTTTTGGATTCACGCCCCGCGCTGGCTGTACGTACCGCTCTACCTGCTGCTCGGCTATGGCGCACTGCTGTTCATCGTGGATTTCTTCCAGGCCAACGCGGCAATGATGACGCTCATCCTCGTCGGCGGGCTCTGTTACACGGTCGGCGCCGTCGTCTACGGGCTGAAGAAGCCCAACCCGGTCCCCGGTGTGTTCGGCTTTCACGAGATCTTCCACACCTTGACGGTCGTGGCGTTTCTGTGTCATTTCGCGGCGATAGTGCTGATCGCCACGCATCCGCTCTACCCGTAAGGGGCCTATTCGGGCTTGTCGCTCGGCGTGGTCGGTGCGTTCGGGTCGGCATCGCGGGCGGCGACCTCGGCATCGAGGCGTGCCTTGATCTCGGCGCGATAGGTCGTCCGACGGATGCGACGCACCACATCGAGGCAAAGCAACAGGGTTGCCAGCGCGATGAGGAAGAAGACCAAAAACCCGACGACTCCTGGGGTGACGGTGTTGGGGTCGAAATCGGGGTCAGGAGTTGCGGCGAGCACGACGGTAATCAGGGATGTCATTCGTCGTCCTGGATTCCGGCGAACAGATCGGATTCGGGCATTGCGGTGTCTACTTTCGATTCGACGAGTTGGAAGTCTTCGTAGGGCCAGGCCGCGCGGACGAGATCGTTAGGCCAGAAGAAAAAGCTGCTGTCGGGTGTGACCTGGCTCGCGTGCGAGCGCAGGGCGGCATCTCGCGCCTCGAGAAAATCACCGGCGGGAACGTGCGTGGTGGCCAGCTTGGGGTAATTCTCCATGCGCTCGCGGGCCGCGCCGAGCGGCTCAAGCAGCGGAGAGTCCGGCTCAGCCACGCTCAGCGCCAGGTACATGGCATCGATGCGTTCGAGGTTGAAGATGCGGTCGTAATACACCTTGCCGATCTGCCACGACTCGCCGGTGTGCGGGTAGCGACTCGGGTCGGCGGCGGCACGATAGGCCTCCATCGAAACCTCGTGGCAGCGGATGTGATCTGGATGCGGATAGCCGCCATTCTCGTCGTAGGTGATCAGCACCTGCGGACGAAACTCTCGAATCAAATTCACCAGCGGTTCAGCCGAATACTCGAGCGAAACTGCGGCGAAGCTGTTCGGCGGCGCGTCCTGCCCCTCGTCCATCCCGGAATCTTCGTAGCCGAGCCAGCGATGCTGCACATTCAGCGCCTGCTGGGCGCCCTGCATCTCCAGGCGGCGCAGTCCGGGCAGGTCGCGCTCGGCCATGGCATGGCCGGTCAGTGCCGGGTTCAGGATGCTGCCGCGTTCGCCGCCCGTGCAGCTCACGATCATGACCTCAGCGCCGAGGCTGCGGTAGTAGGCGTACGTTGCCGCGCCCTTGCTCGATTCGTCGTCGGGATGGGCATGCACAGCCATCAGTCGCAGCGTCACCATACTCCTCAGGAATGCCGGATAACCTTAGGCCAGATAACCTAGATACCAGCCTAATCGCTCCATCGGAAGTGTGAAATCGCCAGTGCCCCTCAACAGCACGCCTACCGGAGTTCAGCCGAGCTTCGACCCCGAGCGACTCGATGAATCTGACATCGCCGCTGCGCCGGCACCCGAGAGCGCCGCGATCCAATCGCGCTACGGGCGTACCCCTGCCCGCGGGGTTCGCGACCGCCGCATCCTGTGGGGGCTCGGTGGCATTTTTGTTTTGGTGCTGGGAGCCTGGGTGCTGTGGACCGGCCTGGACGGGGCATCCACTCAGATCGAAGCGCGCGATATCGGGCACACCATCATCGATGAGCACAGCGTGAGCGTCACCTTCGAGGTGGCGCTGCCGGTGAACCGCACGGCGAGCTGCGCGGTTCAAGCTCTCAACGAGAGCTATTCGGTCGTCGGCTGGAAGATCATCGATCTACCGCCCTCCACCCTGTACAACCGGTCATTCACCGAGGTTCTGCGCACCACCGATCTGAGCAACACGGGTTTGATTTACCAGTGCTGGCTGACCTAAACTGACATATTCGCCTGGGCAATCGTCGGGCGTCGACTATATCTGCGCGGCCCTCAACCGGCCTTTTTGCGCTTGAGCGTACTGAAGGAGATCACTCGTGGCTACCGATACAACGGTCACTTGGCTAACTCAGGAGGCCCATGACCGCCTCGCAGCGGAACTGGCGTCGCTGAGCAATTTTGGCCGGGTCGACATCGCGAAGAAGATCGAGTCCGCACGGGAAGAGGGCGACCTCAAGGAGAACTCGGGCTACCACGCGGCGAAAGAAGAGCAGGGCAAGATGGAGGCGCGCATTCGCACGCTCACCCTACTGCTGCGCACCGCCGAGGTCGGCCACGCCCCCGAGAGCAACGGCACCGTCATGCCGGGTACCGTCATCACGGCAACCATCGCCGGCGAGGAGAGCCGCTTTCTGATCGGCAGCCGCGAGATCGCCGCCAACAGCGACCTGGACGTGTATAGCGAGCAGAGCCCGCTTGGCGCGGCGATCATCGGCCTCAAGGTCGGCGCGAAGACGAGCTACACCACTCCCACCGGCAAGGAGATCACCGTGCAGATCTCCAACGTGGAGACGTTCACCGGCGCCTGAACCGAACCGGTTAGCTTTTTGGGGTCACTTCCGGGCTCGCCGACGACAGGAGCCGGCCGGTGTGGTGGCTAATTCAGGAAATCCGGGTCGGTCGACTACTCGGCGGCCAGCCAAAATGCGGCATACCGCTGCTGGCCGCCTCAGTTTCCTGAATTAGCCCCCATCGCCCCGAAAAACACCCGCGTGCAACATCACAACTCCTGCAAATTGCGGCCGCGGCAGAAAAGTTGCCCGGAATGCCGGGTATCCGCTCTGGAAGCGTCACGAGTTGCTGGAGTTATGCGCGTGACCGGAGGCGCTAGTCGATCTGGGGATCGTAGCCGGCGGCGCGCAGCGTGTCGACGACATGCTGGCGGTGCTCCGGCCCGCGCGTTTCGACGCTGACGTCGAGTTCGACCTCGCTGATCTGCAGTCCGACGCCGTGTCGGGTGTGCAGTACCTCGATGACGTTGGCCGTAGCTTCGGCGAGGAGCTCGGAGATTCGAGCCAGCTGACCCGGACGGTCGGGCAGCATGATGCGCAGCGTCAGGTACCGTCCCGAGGCGGCGAGACCGTGGCTGATCACGCGCTGCATCAGCAGCGGGTCGATGTTTCCGCCGGAGAGGATAGCCACGGTCGGCCCGGTGGGTGTGATCTTGCCGGCCAGGATGGCGGCGACCGCAACGGCTCCGGCCGGTTCGACCACGAGCTTGGCGCGTTCGAGCAGCACCAGAAGCGCCCGGGCGGTGTCGTCTTCGGTGACGGTCACGATCTCATCGACAACATCGCGCACGATGCTGAAGTTCAGCAACCCGGGTTTGGCCACCGCGATGCCATCGGCAATAGTCGGGAGCATGTTGATCGTCACTGCTTCGCCAGCGGCGAGTGAGGGTGGATAGGCAGCCGCGTTCTCGGCCTGCACCCCAATCACCCGTATGTGTCGCCCATCCCGGGCGGCACGCTGCTTAAGCGCGCTGGCAACCCCGGAGATGAGTCCGCCACCGCCGATGGGAACAATGACCGTCTCCAGGTCGGGAACCTGATCGAGAATTTCGAGTCCGAGCGTGCCCTGCCCGGTGACCACATCCGCATGGTCGAACGGCGGGATCAGGATCGCGCCGTTCTCCCGGGCGTATTCAGCTGCGGCGAGCAGCGGTTCGGTCACGGTCGTACCGCGCAAAATGACCTCTGCTCCGTAGTCCCGCGTCGCCGATAGTTTCGGCAGTGCGACTCCGACGGGCATGAAGATGGTCGCCTTGATGCCGAGTTCGCGCGCGGCAAAGGCCACGCCCTGGGCGTGGTTTCCGGCCGAGGCCGCCACGACGCCACGGGCTTTCTCCTCCTCGGTCAGTTTCGACAGTCGGTTGTAGGCACCGCGAATCTTGTAGGACCCGGTGCGCTGTAGATTTTCACACTTGAGGTAGACCGGCGCGCCCAATACTTCGGCGAGATAGCGTGAGCTCTCCATCGGGGTCACATCCGCAGCCCGGGCGACGACCGCGCGAGCGGCCTCGAATTCGGCGAGGGTCGGTCCGACGAGGGTGGTCTCTGGCATGTTCTAGTTCTCCGAACTATCGTGCGGAGCGCCGGATGCGCTCGAATCTTTGGGGGTGACGCGCGCGGACGCCAAGCGGGACGTGAGGAGGCTCCGCGGGCGCAGCCGTGCTGTGCGCGCCGGCGCGCCAGACGGGCGATACCCCGGTCGGCTCTGCGGCACGGTCTGCCAAAGCACCGATCCGGTCGTCGGCACCGTCGGCACCGTCGGTGGGCTCGACCGCCAGGTACCCCCAGCAACGTAACTGGTCATCGCGTTCAGGACCGCGGCCACTGGCACGGCGAACAGAGCTCCTGGAATTCCGGCGAGTAAGGCGCCGGCAGCCACCACGAGCACGACGGCAAGTGGATGCACCTTCACCGCGGTTCCCATAATGAGCGGCTGCAGAACGTGTCCCTCAACCTGCTGCACGAGTAGAACAACACCGAGCATGGCCAGGGCAATAGCCCAGTTGTTGAAGATGAGTGCGATCACAATCGCCACCGATCCGGTCGCAACGGCACCGACGATGGGGATGAATGAGCCGAGGAAGACCAGAATTCCGATCGGGATGGCCATCGGCACCCCGAGCAGGGCCGCGCCCACTCCAATGCCGACCGCGTCGATCGAGGCGACCAGAATCTGTACCTTAGCGAAGTTGCCGAGGGTGGTCCAGCCGGCGATTCCCGCACCGTCGACGGCCGCGCGGGCCCGTCTCGGGAAAATTCGCACGATCCAGCCCCAAATGGCTTTGCCATCGATGAGGATGAAGAGCAGGCTGAACAGAGCCAGTAGCAGGCCGGTCAGCAGGTGTCCCAGGGTACTCCCGACCGACAGAGCACCACTGATGAATACCGCACTATCCTCCTGGAGAGCCTCCCACCCTTGCTGCACGTAGGTGTTGATCTCGGTTTCGGACAGTTGCAGGGGTGAGCCGGCCAGAAACGCCTTAAAGCCGTCGAAGAATTGAGTGAGCCGTTCGCTCAGCCCAACGGTGCCCTCGGCGATCTGCGTCGATGCGAGGGTGACCAGTCCGGCAACAAGTACCAGCGTACCCACCATGGCCAGAGCGACAGCGACACCCTTCGGCCATCGATGTCGCACCAGAAAAGCCACAAACGGAACCAGGAGCGCAGAAACCAGCACGGCGACGAGCAGCGGAATGACGATCAGCCGCAACTGAATAACCAGGAAGACCAGAATGGCGATAGCGGCGGCGATCACAATCAACCGCCACGACCAGGCCCCCGCCAAACGGATGCCCGCTGGCAGATTCTCGTCGACGCCGTTAACGGCTGCAGTCGAGGTCACGACCTCAATCGGCGTGGCAACGAGCTCGGATCCGGCCTGATTCGCACTCTCGCGCACGCGCTCCCGCACGCGCTCCCGCACGCGCTCCCGCGCGCGCTCGGCCGAACGCCTGCGACGCAGCCGTAGCAACGCGCGTGCACCTGGATTGCCCCTGGATTCGCTCACGCAATCAGTCTAGGTCTGCCGTCAGTACTGTTGCTGCGCCACACTTGCTGGCCCCACCGGCTCGGTCGAGACCGGCGCCCCGGTAAAGATTACGTACACGCTTTCGCCCGCTCTCGGATGCACGCGCACGCCGTGTTGCAGAAACAAAATCGTGCCGTCGCCCAGACGAACGGTCGTGCGGCGGAGGGAGCCGAGAAAACTCGAGGCGACCACGGTCGCCGCGAGGCCCTCGGCTGCGAACTCGATGTCTTCCGGGCGGATCGAGACCGTTACCGGTCCGTCGGGCGTCGACGGGTCGATCAGAGCCAGGCTCGTTCCGTAGACCTCGGCCCAGGCAGAGCGCACGAGACCATCGATGCGGTTGCTGAGTCCGACGAAGTCGGCGATGAACGGGGTGGCCGGCCGGGAATACAGTTCTTCTGGCGTGCCGACCTGCTCGATATTGCCGGCGCGCATCACGGCGACGCGGTCGGCGATGGCGAGGGCCTCATCCTGATCATGGGTGACGAACAGGGTCGTTATGCCGAGTTCGGTTTGAATACGCCGAATCTCGTCGCGCAGCTGCACGCGTACCTTGGCGTCGAGCGCCGAGAGCGGTTCGTCGAGCAGCAGCACGCGCGGTTCGGTCACGAGTGCGCGTGCGAGCGCGACCCGCTGCTGCTGGCCGCCGGAGAGCTGGTGTGCAAAGCGATCGAAGTGGTCATCGAGGCCGACCATGGCCAGGGATGCTGCCGCCCTGCGGCGGCGCTCGGCCGGCTTGATCTTGCGCATCCGCAGCCCGAATTCGACGTTTTCGCCGGCGCTGAGGTGCGGAAACAGCGAGTACGACTGAAATACCATGCCCATGTCGCGTTTGCTGGTGGCGAGGGCTGATACGTCGATGCCGTCGATGGTGATGCTGCCCGCATCGGTGGATTCGAGGCCGGCCAGCACGCGCAACGCCGTGGTCTTGCCGCTGCCACTCGGGCCGAGCAATGCGACACATTCACCGGCGTGCAGACTGAGGTTGAAGCCGTCCAGGGCGCGCATCCCGGAGAATTCTTTGACGACGCCGACGAATTCGACGACGGTTCCCGGTCGGGTCGGTGCGGTTGGCTGCTGGACTTTCAGCTTCTGTGAATTCATGCTTGACCTTTCACGTTGGTACGGCGGCGCGATGTTCGGGTGCGCGGGGCACCGAGTCGTCCGATAACGAGAAGCAGCAGGAACGCGAAGGCGAGGGCCAGCAGCGAGAGGATCACGGCCGTGTACGGGTCGACCTTGCTCACGACGACGAGAGCGGTCTGCAGGTTGACCCGGTTCAGCAAGGACGCGATGGTGAATTCGCCCAGCACGACGGCCACGGCGATGAAGGCACCGGCCAGGATGCCCCGGCGCAGGTTGGGCACGAGCACCCACAGGAGCACACGGCCCCAGCCCGCACCGAGAGTGCGCGCGGCTTCGGTGAGCGTTTTCACCTCGACGCCGTCGAGGTTGGATTGAATGGCCCGATAGGCGAAAGGCAATACCGTAATGCCGTAGGCGAAGGCGAGGGTCCACACGCCGCTCCCCAGCATTCGAGCCACAATGGCGTAGACCGGCGCGAGCCCGACAACGAGCACAATGGCCGGAATGGTGATAGGTAGAATACAGGTGAATTCCAGTACTCGGCGCAGCCGAGGAAAGCGGATGTGCACGAGCAGCATGGTGGGAACGAGCAGCAGCAGCACGATCAGGACCGTGCCGACGGCCAGGGCCACCGAGTTGCCGAGCGCTACCAGGACCGGTCGGTACACTCCGGTGAAGCCGCTCTGAAACAGGGCGACCCAGCGGTCGACGTTGTAGCCGCCGACCAGCCCGGCACGCAGGGTGAATTCGATCATGGCCACGATCGGCACGGCAAAGATGACCCCGATCAGACCGAGAATGATGGTGCGAACCGTGCGGGAGGGCGCGTGGGCGACGCCGTTGGCGGTCAGGCCGGTCATTGCTGCCACCGCGTGGCCCGTGATTGCAGCGCTGAATAGCCGAGCATGACGACAGCCATGACCACGATCATTCCGAGGGCCAGCGCGCCGGCCAGATTTTCCCGACCGAGCAGTGTTTCGCTGGTGAGTGCAGCGCGAATTTGCAGGGGCACAATCTGCGAGCCCTGACTGACCAGCGCCGCCGCGGTGGCGTAGGAGGAGAACGCGTTGGCGAACAGCAGCAACAGGCTGCCAATGAAGGACGGCGCGAGCACCGGAAACGCGATGCGGAACCAATAGCTGGCGGTGCTGCCACCGAGGGTGGCGTTCGCCTCGGCCCACTGCGGTTTCAAGGCTTGCAAGGCCGGCATAAACGTGATGATCATGAGTGGAACCTGAAAGTAGATGTAGGGCAGAATAAGGCCGGTCGTCGAATACAGCCAGACGCCGTTCTCAAAAATATCCAGGCCGAAGGTATCGCGCAGATACAGGGTCACCATGCCCTGGATGCCAATGGTCGCGACGAAGGCGAAGGCGAGCATGACGCCACCGAACTGGGCCAGCACACCACTGAGCGAATCAATGGTGGTGCGCAACGGACCGTCCGGACGCGCGCCCAACAGGGCGTAGCAGACCGCTGCACCGACAACGGCACCAACGACGGCGGTCAGCGCCGACAGCCAGAAAGAGTTGAAGAAGGTGGTCAGCACGACGGGGTCGCCAAGGGCCGCGACCGTAACCAGGGTGAAGGCGCCGGTATTGTCGAAAAAGCCCGTGCCGATCGCAATCAGGGTCGGCACCGCCAGGAACAACAACACATACACCGCGAAGGGCAGCAGCCCGAAGGCTGCTGCCCTTCCACGGATGCTACTGGACAGCCGCAGCCCACTTCTCGCCGAGCAGTGTAGCCGCTGCGGTGCTCTGTTCTTCGGTCGGAACGACGGTGTCGCTCGGCGCCTTCGGCAGCGCGTCGAACAGCTCACTGTCGATGGTGCCAGCCTCGGCCATGGCCTCGGCGCGCGCCGGACGAGCGCCGCCGGCGAGCCACAGGTTCTGTGCTTCATCGCTGTACAGGAATTCCTGCCACAGCCGCGCTGCCGCAGGGTTGGGGGCATCCTTGTTGATCGCCTGGTTGTAGTATCCGGCGTAGCCGGTGCCGTCGAAGACGACGACCTTCCAGTTGCGCTGGCCCTCCAGCTGGGCACCGTAGCCGACGTTGAGGTAGTCCCAGTCGAAGACCACCGGGGTCTCACCAGAGGCTACGGTCGCCGTCGTCGGGTTGACCTTCAGAAAGTTACCGGCCTTGTTGAGTTCGGAGAAGAAATCGATGCCAGGCTGAAAGTCGTCGACCGTTCCGCCGCTCTGCACGGCGGCGAGACCGACGGCGGCGAAGGCCGCACCGGCCTGGGTCGGATCGCCGTTGATGGCGACCTTTCCCTTGTAGTCGGCTCCGAGCAAGTCGGAGAGCTCTTTCGGCTCCGGCACGGCGTCGGGGTCGTAGCCCACCGAGAGGTATCCGCCGTAGTCGCCGACGTAGAGGCCTGACGCTTCCTTGAGCGCGTCGGGAATGTCGGCCCAGTTGGCAACCTGGTACGGCGCAAAGCGGTCGGTACTGGAGAGGGCGACGGCCAGGCCGAGGTCGAAGACATCCGGTGCCGTGTCCTGGCCCTTGAGGTTGTCGGCGGCCTGGATCTCCTCGGCACTGGACCCGTCGGGGGACGCCTCGTTGATTGTGATGTCGGGGTATTTCTCGGCAAACAGGTCAAGGACGGCGCCGTAGTTCGCCCAGTCACGCGGCAGCGCGATGACGTTCAGCTCACCTTCCGCGATGGCGGCTTCTTCGAGACCGGCCAGATCACCAAAGGCGGTAAGGCTGGTGGCGGTTGCTGCGTCAATGCCCGAGGCCGGGGCCTCGGCAGCTGGTGAACAGCCGCTGAGCGTGAGTGCAAGGGCCGCTGCGGTGGCCAGGGACACCGTCAGAGTGCGTTTGAGAGACAATTTTTCCTCCATTGTGACCGGCACCGGAACGTGTGAATGCTGTGGCAAACGTTCCAGATGAACAGAATATGAGGCAGGGAGTGCCGGCTGCCCGACACTACGAAGATTACATGTCCATCACACGATTTCCACCTTAACCGCAGGTGAACGGGGGTGCAGCTAGAGTGAGACGAATGGTCACGACAATCTCTCCCGCACTGGCGCGGCGGATTGCACTCGCCGCGCAGGGCTTCGGCGCGCGACCGACATCGGCCGTCGGAATTCGTCAGCTCACGGCCCTGGTGAACCGACTTGAGCTGTTACAGATCGACTCGGTCAACGTGTTCGAGCGCAGCCACTACATGCCGGCCTTCAGCCGACTCGGCCCTTATGACAAAACCCAGCTTGACCGGTTGACCACGGGTCGCCAGGCCCGCGTTACCGAATATTGGGCCCACGAGGCCTCCTATCTGCCGATCGACGTCTGGCCGCTGTTTCACTGGCGCATGCATAACTATCGCGACCGCTCAGCCCGCACGCCCGGCGACTGGTCCCAGGCCAACCGTCCGATGCTCGACTGGCTCCTAGCCGAGCTCGCCGCCAACGGTCCGATGCCGGCGAGTGCGATCGAACACGACGCCAACAAGCGCAGCGGTCCCTGGTGGGGCTGGTCCGAGGTGAAGACCGGGCTGGAAAGTCTGTTCCGCTGGGGCGATGTGGTCAGCGCCGGCCGCATCCGCTTTGAACGGGTATATGCCCTGCCCGAGCAGGTCTTCTCCTCCGAACTGCTCGGCACCAAAATTTCTGAAACGGATGCCCACCGCGAACTTGTGCGCCGCTCAGCTCGCGCGCATGGGATTGGTACGGTGAAGGATTTCGCCGACTACTTTCGGCTGAAGTCGGCACCGGTTCTCTCGGCCATTCGTGATTTGGAGGAGGCCGGAGAACTACTCCCGGTGCAGGTTGCGGGCTGGGGTGCGCGCGCCTGGCTGCACCGGGACGCTCGGTTACCGCGCACCATGGACGCGCAGGCGGTGCTGTCCCCGTTTGACCCGGTGGTCTGGGAACGTGCCCGCGCCCTGCGGCTGTTCAATTTTCACTACCGCATCGAGATTTACACGCCGGCACCCAAGCGCGTGTTCGGCTATTACTCTCTGCCGATTCTGCTTGGCGACATGGTCGTCGGGCGGGTCGATCTGAAGAACGACCGGCAGGCCGGCGTACTACGGGTGCAGTCGGCCTGGGCTGAGCCGGGCGCGCCAGCGGATGCTGCGGCGAGGCTAGCGCAGGTGCTGCGGGAAGCGGCGCTCTGGCAGGGCCTCAGGGAGATCGTCGTCGCGCCGCGCGGCAACCTGGCTGACGGTCTCGCCGCCGAACTTCGGTAAGCCTGTCGTCGCGTGGTCAGGTTAGAACTTGCGACCCATGGCGGTCAGGCGCTCGATGCGCTCTTCGATCGGCGGGTGCGTCGCGAACAGCTTGCCCATGGCGCCCTTCTTCAGCGGGTCCGAGATCCAGAGGTGGGCCATCGAACTGTTCTGCCTCTGCATGGGGCGACCGTACTCACCAAGTTTGGCCAGGGCCGAGGCGAGCGCGTCCGGGTGGCGCGTCGTCAACGCGCTTGTGGCATCCGCTAAATATTCGCGCTGGCGAGAAATGGCGAGCTGCACGACGGTCGCGATGAGCGGGGCCACGATCATTGCGACAAGGCCGAAGACCATGACGACGGGATTACCGTTGCTGTTGTTGCTGCGGCCGAAGAACGCCATGCGCAGGAACATGTCGGAGATGAAGCCGATCGCGACGACGAGGCCGAACACGACCATCGACACTCGAATGTCGTAGTTGCGCACGTGGCCGATCTCGTGGGCCATAACGCCTTCGAGTTCGGAGTCGTCCATGATGTCGAGCAGGCCGGTGGTGGCGGCGACGATCGCGTGCTGGGGGTCGCGACCGGTGGCGAAAGCATTTGGCGCCGGATCGTTGATGATGTAAACCTCGGGCATCGGTGTGCCGGTCGTAATCGACAGGTTCTCCACGATGCGCCAGAGACGGGGATGGTCGGCCTTGCTGTTGACCCGGATGCCGCCGCTCATCGAGATCGCCTGGCGACCAGCGGCGTAGTACTGAATGATCACGTAGAGCGCAGTGATGACGACCGTGGCGATGAGGATGCCGTAACCGCCAGCACCGTAAACGAAGTTCGCCAGCCAGCCGAGCCCCGCAATGATCACGAAGAACAGGATCATGATGAAGACGGTGTTGCGTTTGTTCTTAGCTATTGCGCTGTACATCGACTAAGTCCCGTTAGAACTGCACGCGGGGCGGCTCCGCAATCGCTGCGGAATCGGCCACCTCAAAGAACTCGCGCTCGGTGAAGCCGAGGTTCACGGCGAACAAGTGGTTCGGGAACACCTTGATCTTGGTGTTCATTTCGCGCACGCCACCGTTGTAGAACCGACGCGCGGCCTGAATCTTGTCTTCGGTGTCGACGAGTTCGGCTTGCAACTGCAGGTAGTTCTGGCTGGCTTGCAGCTGCGGGTACGCCTCGGCGACGGCAAAAATGCTCTTCAGCGCGGTCTGCATGTGATTCTCAGCAGCGGATGCGTCGGCCGGGCCTTGTGCTGACAGCGTCTCGGCTCGCGCACGGGTCACGTTTTCAAACACGTTCTTCTCGTGTGCCGCGTAGCCCTTGACCGTTTCGATCAGGTTGGGCAGCAGGTCAGCACGACGCTTAAGCATCACCGTGATGTCGCTCCACGCCTCGTCGACGCGCACATTCAGCGTCACGAGCGAGTTGTACGTCGACCACAGGTAGATACCCGCGATGGCGACGAGTGCGACAACGATCAGAACCGGGATGAGCCATTCCATGGCAGCGTCTCCTTGCAAATTGGCTATGTAGGGTGACACGGCGGCATGACTTGGCGACAACGACCCCCGTGCGTACCTGCCCATACTAACCGCGACCCCGGAGGCTCCCACCCGCTTCCCATCACACTCCAAGCAACCTCAAGGCGCGCGGGGAAACGCGGCGACGATCCTTCGGCCGATCGAGGCTTGGAACCGGATCAGGTAGCCATCCGGGTCCTGCACGAGAAACTGAGCGACGCCGGCCTCGGTATCGCCCGTTCGGTACCATTTCGTCTCGGGTTCCATGAACAGCGGCCAACGAGCCTCCCGAAAGGTACACACGAGCGGGTCGATCGATGGAACCGACACCTGAAAGTTGACGCCGCGGCCGAACGGCGGGTCTAACGCCGCCGGAATCCAGTTTCGCCCAGCGCCCCGTCGCTCGAGCATGAGGTGCGCCGTGCCCCGAGTGATGTAGGCAAACCCATCGTCGGGTCGGTCGTACAGCACGTCAAATCCGCTGAGACGGCACCAGAAATCCAGACTCTTCTGCAGCGAGGTGACCAGAAGCTCCGGGACGAGGTCGGGCGCCAGCATGCTGCACTCATCGGTCATCGCAGCTCCTTTCGGAACCAGTGATTGGCATACGGGTCAGTGTTGTGCGGCTCGCCCTCGATGTAGCCGAGCGACGCGTAGAGGCTACGTGCCTCGACGAGGTCGGTTCTCGTGTCCAGACGCAAGACGGTGAGCCCGATGGCGCGGGATTCGCGTTCCAGATTCTGCATGAGCAGTCGGCCGACGCCTTGGCCGCGAGCCGCCGGTTCAACAAAGACCCTGGTCACCTCGCCGAGCTCGCCCTGTTGAATTCGCATTCCGGCACAACCGAGCACTGTGTCCCCGTAGCGGGCGAGTAACAGCAGTCCGGTCGGAGCAGTGAGGTCGTCGCCGGGATACTGGGCCTGGGCGTCCAGAACCTCGTTCCGAAACGCGGGACGCCCGTGGTAGCGACTCACGATGTCGTCGTAGTACCGAAAAGACACACCCTCGGCTTCAGCGGATGACGGCGATGCCGCGAAAATCAGGATCGGCAACGCACACATCATGCGGTCTACCCTACTGGCGGCGCGTTCGAGGCCACCTGCATTCGCCTTTAACGCTGACGAGTATCCAGCTGTATCTGCATCGCCTGAAGTCACTAGCCGGCTCCATGAAACGTGACCCACGCATTACTGCGTGAATTCCGCACGCCGGAATCGCACTTCCCGCTGAGCGCCCCGCAACGGGGAATCACAAAAGGGCAGGCTCTCCAGCATGATCAAACTGGCTGCGCGTAGGACGAGCTGGCCTGCCGCGGTTGCGGCCTTTTGCGAAAGACTCAGTTTGTCGGCAAACTTCGCCCAATGCTTCGCTTTGAGGTTTTTGGTCTTTCCAGCCACGGACAGGGCCAGGGTGTCGTCGCCGTAAAGTGGCAGCGATATGACCTGCGTTCCGTCTTCCAATGGCAACCGTATCCACGTCTCTTCGTTATTCCTGGCGCGTCAAAGCGTTCCGCGAGCGCGGTCGCCCGCGCGGTGTTTCGGGTCGTGCAGTTCATGCCGGCGCTGGTGTTTTCACAGATTCTGCTCGGCGGTATTTTTCTGCCGCGCGAGCAACTGCCCGAGGTGCTGCGCGCGATCAGCGACGGGTTACCGCTGTCGCACGCGATCGACGCGCTGCGGGCGGTCGCGGACGATTCGCACGACGCCGCCTAGATTGGAGGGGAATTGCGCATCCGCTCCTCGCTCTCACACTCGCAACCCCGCAGGACTCGACTCCGTGATGAGTTTGCTACGCGTTAACGGTTTGCGAGGGCGTTCTGCAGCCAGCGGTAGCTCGACTTGGGGGTGCGCGTGCGGCGGTCGTCAGCGAAGTCGACGTGCACCAGGCCGGTCGGCTGGGTGTAGCCGGCATCCCACTCGAACCCGTCGAGCAGCGACCAGAATGCGAAGCCGGCGAGGTCGACGGCAGCGGCCGGGGCTCCGCTGGCCGTGGCGACGAGGGCGACCACGAGGTGTTCGGCGAGGTAGTCGATGCGGGCGGGATCGTGCACCTGGTGGCGGGCATCCGCTTGGTCAGAGAAGGCGCCACCGGCGAGTGAGAGGTAAACGGGAGGCAGGTCGGGGTAGCGTTCGGCCAGTTCGGCGAGCGCCACAGCGACATACTCGGAAGCGTTGACGTCGCCGGTGGAGGTCGTGGGGTGTTCGCGGAACGGCTCAAGGTGGAACGGCCATGAGGTGACGGGAATCGGCTGGCCGTCGGGGGCCTTCAGCACCGTCGCACCGGCAGTGATTCGGGCCGGCCCGGTGTAGCTCATGCCGTAGAAGTCGAGCGGCTGCTGGATCGTGCGCAGGTCGGCTGGGGCGGCCTCGAGCAGGGTGCGTAGTTCGACCCCGAACGGTTCGAGAGGGTCTGGATAGTGGCCGAGCAGCACCGGGTCGGCGAACAGCCGGTTCTGCAGCAGGTCGTAGAGGGCCGCATAGGAGCGGTCCTGGTCGCGGTCGGTCGCTGACTGCACCGGAGTGTGGGAGTTGACCAGGCCGATGCGTCCGCGCACGTCGGCGGCGCGCAGGCCCTGCACGGCAAGACCGTGCGCGAGCAGCTGATGGTGCGCGGTAGGAAGCGCGTCGAACAACAGGGTGCGGCCGGGTGCGTGGGTGCCGAGCGCGTAGCCCCTGGTGGTGACTGTGGCCGGCTCGTCGAGGGTGACCCAGGCGTCGATGCGGTCGCCGAGAGCCTCCCCCACGGCGTGGGCGTAGTCGGCGAAACGGCCGGCGGTGTCGCGGTTCAGCCAGCCGCCGCGCAGAGCAGCCGGCAGGTCCCAGTGCGAGAGCGTGGCGGTTGAACGAATACCGTCAGCCAGCAACGCATCCAGCAACCGATCGTAGAACGCGAGCCCGTTGCGGTTGAGGGGGCCGCGGCCCTCGGGCTGTAGCCTGGTCCAGCCCAGCGAGAACCGGTAGGCGTCGACGCCGAGGTCTCGCAAGAGGACGGCATCCGCGGCGTAGTTCTTGACGTGATCGGCGGAGACGGAGGCGTTCGAGCCATCGCGGATGCGCCCTGATCGTTGGCTGAAGGAATCCCAGACGCTGTCGCCACGGCCGCCGTCGCGGGCGGCTCCCTCGATCTGAAAGGCAGACGTGGCGACGGCCACCTCGAACCCGGTCGGCAGGCGATCGCCGAGCTCTCCGGCGCGGTGTTCCCAGTCCCGGGCGGCGACGGCGCGTGTGGAGGCGGGGGTGCGGGGCGTGGCATTCATCAGGGTACTGCTCTCCTCGGCGGTCTCATGCTGGGCATCCGCTTCGTATAAAGGTTGTCATGTTTGCGGGTGGCCGGCGGCAGCTCGAAGAATTCCCTCGGTTTGTTACATTTTGTAAGGCGCGGGAGGTTGACTTTACCGCCCGCTGCCCTTCAAATTGGGGCAGGGGGTGAGTTATGTCTAAATCGACTCGGGTCGCAGTATCGGGCGCAACGGCGCGTGCGCGACGCTCCCGCAGCTTAGCGGCCGTCGCCGCCCTGCTGCTTGGGTGTGCGATCGCCCTCGCCGGACCCGTGCTGGCGACGGCGCAGGCAGAAGAAGCTGTAGCGACCTCGACGATTCAGGACGAACCCCTGGAAGCAACGCCGGAACCGAGCCAGGAGGTGAACCTGCAATCCACGGCGCAATCCACGGCGCAGTCGACACCGGAATCGACACCGGAATCGACCGCACCGGCCACTGAAGAACCCATCCCGAATACCACGACCGATCCCGCAGCGGCGACGAGGCCGCTGATCGAGAGCCCTGGAAACGGGCAGTTCATCGGCAGTAACCGCACCACCGTGTCGGGGTCGAAAGCCGCTGGCCAAAGGATTCAGCTGTTATCGCCGCGCGGCGAGGACGCCCTATGCATCTTCCCCCCAGAAGGTGTGTCGCTGGATGAAGATACATCGACCTCCTGGAGCTGCAGCAACCTATACCTGCAGAACGGTCCGACGATCAAACTGCGCGTTGTTGTAGCTGGCGATTCCACCCTGAGCGACGAGATCACGGTTGCCGTTCTGGGCGTACCGACCGTGCTGGGCGGCCGCACCGGCTCCGAGTCCGACGGCTGGGTGCGCGGAACCGGGCATCCCCAAGCCACCGTGACGGCATCACTGGAGAACGGCGACTCGTGCTCCAGCGACGTCGACAACTCGGGTGCCTGGGCGTGCCTGTTTGCGGGCACGCTCGCGAGCGGAAGTCTGGAGGTGACAGCGAGCCAGCGTTCGACCTTCAGCAGCCCGTCGTCGTCCAATTCGAGCGACCCGATCGGGATTGTGTTCGACCTGCAAGCCCCCGCTGCTCCCGTTGTCACGACTCCCCGCGAAGGCGCCCAGGTGCTCGTCGCGGGAACCCAATACATCGGCACCGGCGAGACCGGCGCAACAGTCACCGTGTTCGCCGGTGCCTACTCGGTCTGCTTCGCCAAGGTGACCGACGGGGCCTGGACCTGCTCCGCCGGGGGCGTGGAAGCGGGTTCGTACTCCGTCATCGTGGTGCAGCAGGATTCCGCCGGCAATGTCGGCCCGGGCAGTACCCCTGTGACGGTCAGGTATGCCGCCGCGAGCACCACCACGCCGACCCCGTCTGCCTCTGAGACGCCAGCGGCCACGCCGGCTCCGAGCACATCAGCCTCACCCTCGCCTGACAGTGCGGTCGAAGTCCCGGGTGAAACAGTGGTGCCCACGCCCTCCTCGGCGCCGCAAACGGAGGAACCAGCGCCGGAAGCCGCTGAGGAGGAGGAGGAGGAGGAGGAGGCGGGGGCATCCACTTTTTCCGGCCGGTGGAATGACCCGACCCGCTTCGCGCTGCCGATCGGGCCAAGCGGCACCAGTTCGCCGTTCCCCTGGTTGCAGGCCGGGCTGCTCGCCTTGGGCGCCCTGGTGCTGATCGCTCTGCCACTGCGGATGCTCGCGGGCACCATCTCGCGCACGCGCGGCGGACATCCACTCTGGTCAAGGCCCACCCTGGCGGGTCGCAATCAGGTGCGCGAAGAGTATGACGTGGCACCGACCGTGCGGCTCAACCGGTGGCTGCGCGGTGGCGCGGCGCTCGTGGCCGCAGCGACATTCGTCATGCTGTCCGGACCAGTGGTGGATCAGCCGGCCTACCTGCGTCTGCTGGTCGCGGTGATCATTGGGCTGGTCCTGGTCAATGGGGTCGCCCTTCTGGTCCCGCTGTGGTGGAGTTCCCGCGTGCTTGGGCTGCGCGGGGCGGTTAGGTTTCTGCCGCGTTACCTGCTGCTGATCGCGGCCGCGGCGATAGCCTCGCGCGTCTTCGACCTGCACCCGGCCCTGCTGTTCGGGCTGCTCGGCAGCGTGAGCTTGTCAGCCAAAGCGGATGCTGCCAGCGCGCAGCCGACGCCGGCGCAGCGCGGCCAGCTTGCGACAGTGCGGGTCGGCGCCCTCGCCCTGTTTGCCGCGCTCGCCTGGTCACTCGGAGCGCTTGTGCCCGCCGCCAGTGATTTCACGACCTCGTTCGTGGCTGAGATGGTCAACACGATCGTGCTCGCTTCAGTCGGCTCGGCCGTGCTCATTCTGGTGCCTATCGGTCACACCAGCGGGCGCAGCATTCTGGTCTGGTCACCGCCGATCTGGACCGGCCTGACCGTCGTCGCCTATGGAATTTTGTTCGCCGCGCTCACCCCGGCGATCGATCAGCTGCACAGCAGCGGCTCCGGGACGGTGTTGTGGATCGTCGCAGCAAGCTTCGCAGCACTGTGCGCAAGCGCCTGGGGCTGGCAGCGCTTCGTCGCTCCCGCGCAACGCTGACCCGGAGGAGGCGGTATCGTACAAATGTGCGCCTTGGAGTCCTCGATGTCGGTTCGAATACCGTCCACCTATTGGTTGTCGACGCGCACGAAGGCGCCCCGCCGGTGCCGATGGCCTCCGATAAGAGCGTTCTGCGCCTCATGCGGTACATCACACCTGATGGTGCAATCAATGATGAGGGTGTCGCGGCGGTACTTTCTTCAGTGCAGCATGCAGCGGATGTTGCCCAGCAGCACAATATCGACGAGTTGCTGCCGTTTGCCACCTCTGCCGTGCGCGACGCGACCAACGGCCCAGAACTGCTCGGCCGGGTCGAACGGGAAACCGGTGTCGCCCTGCAAGTACTATCAGGCGAAGACGAAGCCCGACTAACTTTTTTGGCCGTGCGTCGCTGGTATGGCTGGTCGGCCGGCAACATTCTGCTGTTCGATATCGGCGGCGGATCGCTCGAGATCGCGGCCGGCGGAGCTGAGTTTCCCGAGGTGGCGCTGTCGCTCCCGCTCGGCGCCGGGCGCAGCACGATCGGTTTTCTGCACCACGATCCTCCTCTACCGGAGGAGGTGTCTGCGTTGCGAGGGCATGCGGCATCCGTTCTGCGCGATGCGGTCGGTGCCTTCGCGCACCTGCCGGCACCGCACCACATCGTCGGATCGTCGAAGGCGATTCGATCACTGGCCCGACTGGCCGGCACCACCTCGGACGGCGTCGGCGCCGCGGACCGCCTGCGGCTCGGCCGGGCCGGGCTCGACGACTGGGTACCGCGTCTCGCGCGCATTCCCGCCGAAGCCCGCCCGGCGCTTCCTGGCATTACCGCCGACCGCACCTTTCAGATCGTGGCCGGCGGCATCGTGCTCGGTGCGGCGATGGCCGCGTTCGGGGCGGCGGAACTTGAAGTGTCGCCATGGGCGCTGCGCGAGGGCGTCATTCTGCGTTACCTTGACCGCCTGCGCTAGCACTCTGACGTGGGATCAGGGAACCGAGCTGGCCCAGCACCGGCAGATCACGCTGGCCACAAAGATGGCTATCTACTTCTGTGATCCGCATTCGCCGTGGCAGTGGGGCACCAACGAAAATACCAACGGGCTGCTGCGCCAATACTTCCCTAAAGGCACCGACTTATCCATCCATTCGCCCGAGCGGCTACTCGAAGTCGCTACCGAACTCAACAATCGACCCCGCAAAACACTCGGCGGCATCACACCCGCTCAAGCCATGCAACGACTATTACCAGAGCCAGAAAAACCCATCGTTGCAACGACCGGTTGAATCCATCGAACCCTATGCNTCGAACCCTATGCGGGCAGTGCGGATCTCGGGCCAGTGGTGTTGGCGGGCTTGCAGGATGACGATGTGGTCGTCCGTGACGTAGTAGACGAGGCGGTTCGTGTCATCGATGCGGCGGGACCACGCGCCGGAGAGGATGTGCCTGAGGGGCTCCGGTTTGCCGATACCAGCGAACGGATCGCGCAGCGCGACGGTGATCAGCCAGTTGATGCGTTTGAGAGTCTTGCGGTCCTGGGTCTGCCAGTAGACGTAATCCTCCCACCCATTGGGGTCGAAGTGGCCTTGCTCGACGACTAATCCCGACAATCGAATCCCACCCTAAATGCCGCTTGACTTCAATAGGAGCATCCACCCAGCGGGACGTGACCGTGAAATGCCCGAACAGAGCGAAAATTGTGGGCGCCCTTTGGGCTGGTGATTGTCTGTGACCCGTCCCTGGCACCTAAGTGTGTCGGGCAACTTTGAAGGCCACCACTTCTTGAAAAGGAACCACATGACAAATATCCTCCCGACGCCCATCGACGACGGTGCCGGCGACCACCTGTTCGGATTGCACCTGCCTGACGTCGCCCTTGCGTCGACATCGGGCGGTCAGGTGAGCATCACAAACATCTCGACAGGGCGTTGGATCATGTTTATTTATCCACGGACGGGTGTCCCTGGCCAGGAGGAGCCAATCGGATGGGCGGACATTCCCGGAGCAAAAGGGTGCACCGCCGAAGCATGCAGCTTCCGCGATAGCTTGGTCGAGCTCCAGGAGGCCGGTGCCCACAGCGTGATCGGGCTCTCGGTGCAGAGTTCGGCTTACCAACGCGAGGCCGTCAAGCGGCTGCACCTTCCATACCCACTCCTCTCAGATCAGCAAGGACGATTGGCAGAGACGCTCAATCTGCCCACCTTTGCGGTCGCAGGCTTGACGCTTCTGAAGCGCATGACTCTTGTTATTGACGGCGAAACCATCAGGCACGTGTTTTATCCCGTCTTCCCTGCAGAGGATCATGCAGACCAAGTCCGTGACTGGCTACACGCAAATCCCGCGGTCTGATCACCCGAGAGTAATCACTACTTCCGAACGTGTTCTGGGCGATGGCTATCATCCGGACGACGCCGGCTACGAGCAGCTGACCGCGATCAACCGGGGCACACTTCTCAAACGGCTTAGCCCGGAGGAAATTGTCAGTCCCGAACTCTGTTCACTCCAAGTCCCGTGATGGTTCCGTAAAAGGAACCGCCTACGGGACGACGACGGGCGTCGCCGGAGTAGTGATGTCTATCGCTCGGACTCGCGCTCAAAGGTAGAAGGTGAAGAACTTGACCGCTTCGTCTGCGACATCCGGTCGTATGCCGGAGGGGTCCTGTCGATCGCCGAGAAATACGTAGTGCCCGATCTCCCGGCCGAGACTCTCGCCGCGGGCCTGCGGCATAGAGTCCCGATAGACGAGGGCGTTGTCTTCTGGGGGTGTGTTGTCGTCGGCGTCACCCCAGCGCACCAGGACCGGGGCAGAAATCTGGCTAAGGGACTCTGAGATCAGGAGCCTTCCGATGGCGGGCGCCAAGAGGATTCCAGCCCGGACACGCGCGTCGGTCAGGGACCGCGCGCCGGTTTCCGCCAACGAAGTCAACTCGGCATCGGAATACTTGCTGCGCAGCGTTTTGATCAAGTCTGGAAACTCCGGTACGTCCGGCGCAGGGATCTGTCCGTGAAACATTGCCTCCATGAGGTGTACATCGATTTTGCCGCCGAGCAGTGCGGTGACGGTGTAGCCGCCGAACGAGAACCCGGCCGCACCGACCCGCGTGATATCGATGTTCTGCTCGGCCACGAGATGGTCGATAAGGAAGGTGATGTCCCTTGCTCTTTCCCACGCGAACGCGAATCCTTCGGGGAGGTACTCGTCGTTGTAGCTGTTGCCGGGGTGATCGACCGAAGCAACGAGGAATCCCGCGTCATTCAGCGGTTTCGCGAGCCAGTCCAGGTCTTCTCCTGCGCCGCCAGTGCCGTGCGAGAGCACTACGACCGGTGCGGGCGTTGACCTGCTGGAGCGCCAAATGCGCGTTCTCAGTAAACGAGGTTCGGTCGGAACAGACCAGCTCGAACGCGAGTGGTCGAGCAGGTGTGTTGTCTCGGGGTTCATTCCCGAAGCCTAGTGCGACCGCTTTCGCACCCTGGTCAGCAAGAGGAACGACTACCGGACGATTAGCGTGAACGAAACCACGCCCTACCGCTGACTGGGCCTGAAACAAGCCGACGAACGTCAATCAGCTTGCTTCCCGGAGGTTGGGGTTGCGCGCAGGTGGGTGCTACGCGACAGGGTGCCCTTCAACTTCAGTAAGCGATGCCCTTGGCCTCATCGCGTTCTCAAGGTCATTGAGTCTGCATCGGAGTGATGGTGAGATCGACTGAACCAAATGGGAACGGGTAGAAGAATGTGCCGCTGCCATTCCAATCGGTAATGGGGATCATCGCAAACCAAATTTGGCTAATCGCGACCGATGCGACAGCGAGGATCACGACCGTGACAGCGCCTCGATCGAGGTAGCGCAGCGCGGCGGGAACATCACTTGCCCGGCGGAGTACGAAGGTCAGCGCTCCGATCACGATCGCGAAGATGCCGATATAGATAAAGACACTCGGTTGGAGCGTCAGGTCGATGCAGCTCGGCGCCAGCTCGGTGACGTTTCCGGCTGCATCGATAAATGTGCCATCAGCGTTCACGCCACCTGGGCAGTAGCCTTTACTGGCCACAGTCAACGCGGTGTACCCCAGAGCAGCGAGCATGGCAAGCACAACGAGGCGCCGGATGCGCGCAACGATCGGCCGCAGCGGCAATGCGTCTGCGGCCTGCGCACCTTCGGGCTGAAGCGACAACGACATTTTGACCCCCCGATCGGCTACCAGCGGCCTTACTTGTAGCCTACCTACGGGCTCAGGGTACCGGCAAAGTCGCCCGTCGGGGCATTCCCGCCCCTGCCAGCGGAACGGCGGGCCGGGGTATACGCCCACCGGAAAGCCCGCGCGCGCCGTCCGCTGGTGTTCGTCACGGCCGCGCCGTTGCCGCACGCGTTTGGGAAGTTGGCCCTGGTTCGGACACGTGCCGATGCACCGAACAGGGGCCACGAGCGCTGGTCACCGCGCGGACACGGACATCGCACGACCATGGCACCGTCCATGATGCCCTGACCCGACCTGAACGTGCCCGCAAGCCGGACGACCACCGGAACACCGATGGATGTGCGCCGTCTTTCGCGGCTCCGGGCGACGTCTGGAGGCGGCAGATCCGTGAGACTAGTCCGAGAAAATGCCTGGTCAAGGGGACTAACCGAGGCAAGAAATATCGCCCTCCGCTTCTGTTCCTCGACGCCTCCCGAGCCGATCGTGTATTCGCCATAAGAAGGGGGCGACACGCCCCAGGGACTCGGCGCCCGCTGCGCTGAGGAAGGTCGCCTCCGGCGTTCAGGCGCGGGTTCGCGCAGAAATATCCCAGGCTGCGGCAACCTCAAAATGGGCGGCCTGTGCCGACTCGAGCTAGATGGCGTGGTCGCCGGCGTCGAGGGTGGGGCCGATCCCGGCGCCCCGGGCGCCGGGGCAGGGGTATGAGGCCAGCCGTAGGCGTTCGGCGCGCGGGTCAGCCCTGACTGTCGGTGGCAGGGTGCATGGTGATGTCAGTCAGCAGCAATTCCGGCTCGTCGCCACCAATGACGGCGAGCCCTACGAGGTAAGGTCATGGGAACGCGTTCAGCGGATGAGACTGCAGCGGGCAAGAGACACCGCGTGCGTTACCGCAGACCCGGCCACAGCCAGACCGACAAACGTGGCTTCAAGACCAAGCGCTCCGCTCAGCTGTTCCTCGCCTGCACCGAGGTGTCCAAGAGTCGCTGGAGAGCCACCGAGATCGGCCGCATCCAGCACAGCGAGGTGCAGACCTGGGTGTCACAGCTCAGTGCCGGCACAGCAATAACTTTGCATCCCACGCCCGGTGTACGTAGCGCCACCCACGTCATCCGTGCCTACGGAGTGCTCGCGGCAATCCTCGACGTGGGGGTCATGGAGCGCCGCATACTGGTCAACAGCTCGTGCGGCGTGACTCTCCTTTGCAAAAGGAACAAACCGCACACGGATCTCTGGCACGAGTAGGTTGACCTGCTCGCAACCGCGGCGGCGGCGGCGGCGCATGGAACGGTAGTGCTGACCCTCGCCTACACCGGCCTGCTGGGGTGAGGTGACCGGATTGCGGGTGCGAGACGTGGATCTCGTTCAGAGGCGTCTGGCAGTTCGCGAAAACGCCGTGCGGTTTGGCGGTAAGATTCTCATCGGCACGCCGAAGTCGCACGAGGCACGCCTGGTTCCGTTTCCCCCGTTCCTGTAGGAACGATTGGCGTTGCTCCGCGCCGATAGGACACCTGACCAGATCCTGTTCGGCAACGGGCTGTCGCATCAGTGCACGCCGTCGACTCAGGACGGCGGGCTGGTTTACGCCCTCAAGTGTGCCCGGGAGGTCGATCCGACCTTTCCGCGTGTCGTTCCCCACGACCTCAGGCACACCGCGGCCAGCCTGGTCGTGTCTGCCGGGGCGAACGTCAAAGTGCTGCAGCGGCTGCTCGCCTGCGCCTCGGCGGCGATGACCATGCACGTATACACAGATCTCTTCGACGACGACCTGGACAGCGTTGCAGTGGCCCTCGAACAGGCCCGCATAATTTCAAGTGTGGGCAAAATTTGGGCAAACGGTGCACCTGAGGAACCTGTTACGAATTTAAAAGCCAGATCAGCATAGAAAAATTCGTGGTGCCCCCACTGGGACTTGAACCCAGACTGTGACGATTTTAAGTCGTCTGCCTCTGCCAATTGGGCTATGGGGGCGTGCCCGCTGACGGGCGCTTAAAGCATAGGTGCTGCCGAGCGAGGTGATCGCCCGACAGCATCTACCGAAACAATTACTTCGAAGCCGAAGCCGAAGCCGATGCCTCCGCGGCCGCCTTCTCGGCGGCGGGCGCCGAGGTAGCCGCAGCCGCTGCAGCAGCCTTCACCGTGGGCTTGCGCGGCGCACGCGGCGCGCGAGGGGCTGCCGGAGTCTTGGCTGCCGGGGCCGCAGCAGGCGCCGGCGGCTTCGGACGCGAAGCGAACTCGACGAACGCGCCACGCGGGTGCTGTGTGGCGCTGAGCGAAACGTTGTCGCGACCGAGGAAGAAGTTGTTCACCCAACCCCAGACAACGCGCAGCTTGCGCTCCCAGCTCGGCATGGCGAGCCCGTGGTAGCCACGGTGCGCGAACCACGCCGGCAGGCCCGTCATCGCGAACTTGCTGTTCTGGAACACACCGATACCAATACCGAGACCGGCGACAGCGCCCAAGTTCTTGTGGAAGTACTGTACCGGAGCCTCGTCGCGCAGCACGGCGGCGATGTTCTTGGCGAGGAGCTTGCCCTGACGCACAGCGTGCTGGGCGTTCGGCACGCAGTTACCGCCGACGCCGCCACCGCTCAGGTCGGGAACGCAACTTACATCGCCGGCGCCCCAGGCATCAGCGATGATGTCGTCCTCGGTTCCGACGCGCAGGTCGGCACGAACCTGCAGACGACCGCGCTCTTCGATGGGAAGGTCGGTGTGGCGCACGATCGTCGGGTTCGCCATGACGCCGGCGGTCCAGACGATGAGGTCTGTTTCGAAGATCTCTCCGGTGGAGAGCTCGATCTTTCCGTCGACCGCACTGGTCAGCTGGGTGTCGAGGTGGATCTGGGCACCGCGACCGGCGAGGTTGTCGATGACCCAGAGGCTCGTCTTGAGCGAGACCTCGGGCATGATGCGGCCCATGGCTTCGATGAGGTGAAAGTTGGTGTCCTCGAAGCTGATCTCGGGGTACAGAGTGAGCAGCGAGGTCGCGAACGAGCGCAACTCGGCGAACACCTCGATGCCGGCGAAACCGCCACCGACCACGACGAAGGTGAGCAGACGCTCACGCTCTGGGCCGGCTGGAAGGGCGGCCGCCTTGTCGAAGTTGGTCAGCACGCGGTCGCGAATGGCGACGGCTTCTTCGATGGTCTTGAGGCCGATGGCCTGGTCGGCGACACCCGGAATCGGGAACGTGCGCGACACCGCCCCGGCGGTGACTACGACGATGTCGTACTTGAACTCGTACGGCTCGCCGGTCGGCGGGGTGATCGTGGCGGTCTTCTCAGCGTGGTTCACGTGCGTGACCTTGGCGGAGATGACGTTGGTCTTCTTGAGGTGGCGACGGTGCGACACGACCGCGTGACGCGGTTCGATAGAACCGGCGGCGACCTCCGGCAGGAAGGGCTGGTACGTCATGTACGGCAGCGGGTCAACCATGGTGACGTCGGCTTCACCGGATCGCAGCCACTTCTCGAGCTTCCACGCCGTGTAAAAACCGGCGTAGCCGCCACCAACAATGAGAATTTTGGGCACGATGAGAAGGCCTCCTACAGGATTATGATGGTGCGAAATCTTTGGGATTGCGCCGAATTCGCTTGATGTACCGAGTGGCCCCAATGCCCACCAGCGTTACTAGGATACCAAACCCTACGAGGACAGCGAGCGGCAGACTGATATAGGTCAGTGTCAGCTGGTTCGGAAGCCAGGCGGTGAGCAGGTTGGGGGTGGGCACTGCGGGGTCCTCGGTAACAGCAGCCGGGGCTTCGGCGACGGGAACCTCGCTCGGTACTACGTCAATTTGCGCCCGCCGGTGCAGAGTGATCCACTGCGTGAGCAACTCGCTAGGGGTCGCCCCGGTCGCCGGCGCAACATACTGCGTGACCGCGGCAGCGGCATCGATCAGACCATTGCCATAGATGGGGCTCGGCACCGCTCGCCCGTTGGCGTTCGCAGTCGCGATGACCCGGTTCATCACGCCCGCGGCGTCGAGGTTCGGATACGCCGCCCGCACCAGGGCAACGAGCCCGGACACGATCGGCGTCGCGGCACTCGTGCCGTCCCACTGCACATAGGTCGAGTCGGGCGTCACCCCGACGAGCTTCTCGCTCGGTGCGGCGACAGCGATAGTAATGCCCTGGGACGAGGCATCAAAACTCGCCGTTTTATTGCGATCAACGCCGGCGACCGTCAGTACACCGGGAATCGTCGCGGGAGCCCCGACCTCCGTGGTTCCGCTCCCCCGGTTGCCGGCGGCGGCCACGACGACGACATCGTTCTCGAAGGCATAGAGGAACGCTGCGTCCCAGGTCTCCGGCCAATACAGGGTGTTGCGGGTGAGGGACATGTTGATGACGTCGGCCCCGTTGTCGACGGCCCAACGGATGCCCTGCGCGATCTGGTCGTCATTGCTCACGGCGGAACGACTGCTACCAAACCCGACCGACACCGCCAAAATGGATGCCTCCGGCGCCACACCGATCAGTCCGGTGCCATCGCCGGTGCCGCGCCCGGCCAAAAGCGAAGCTACCAGGGTGCCATGTTCGCCATCGTCGTCGTCACCGGCGACCGGCGTTTGTCCATCGGTAGAGCCGAGCCCGGAGACATCCGTTCCCCCGATGACAGCGCCAGTCAGTTCGGCCACGCTGCCGTTGACTCCGGAGTCGATGACGGCGATCGTGACACCGGCACCGCGTGTGGTGTTCCAGGCTTCGGTGAAGCCATAGTCGGCGAGCCAATACTGCAGGTCGCGAATCTGGTCGGCGTGCGCGGCGGGCGTATCGAGCACCACGGAACCGATCACGGTGCCGCCGAACAGTGCCGTGGCCAGCGCGAGCCCGACGCCCGCGCTGACCCGTCGAGCACTAACCCGATGCGCAGTCGCGGTCACGCCAGAGCCGCCCCGGACTCATCGATCGCCGCCGCAGAGTAGTCCAGACACTCGCAGACCGTGGGCGACCAGGTCGCACGCTCCACCGCGAGGTCGCCAATGGGGTTGACGCCGGGCCCAGCGGCCAGCGCGTGGGCGGCGAGGGCGTGCAGGCATTTCACCCGGTTCGGCATGCCACCGGAGGAGATTCCAGCGATTTCCGGCACGCTGCCGAGCTGGTCGCGGTCAAACAGAAAGCTGTCGTGCGCAGCCTGGTAGGCGGCACGCATGTCCTCATCACCGGCGAGCAGATCGTTGTATTCGTTCATGACCTGGGTGGCTTCGAGGGAGGAGATCGCTGCGGTCGCCGCGGGGTGGCAGAGGTAGTACAGGGTAGGAAACGGGGTACCGTCGGCGAGCCGCGGTGCGGTGGCCACGACTGTCGGAGCGCCGCAGACGCAGCGAGCTGCGATGCCCTCGACGTTGCGGGCCGGTCGCCCGAGCTGGGCCGAGACGAGGTCAATATCGGCCGCGGTGAACGGGTCGAATGGTGGCCGGGTCATGGCACCACCGGTGCGGGCGTGTCGGATTCGGGGGCTGCCTCTTGCGGGGCGAGGCCGGCGGTCATGGTGGAGGCGAACAAGGAACCCAACCAATCAATCTTGGTATTTTGGATATTACTGCTGACCGGGGAGACTTCCGCTTCGAGCGGGGCCACGACCGGCAGGTCGTTGATGACGAGAAAGCTGATGTCGCCGGGCAGCACGTAGAACAACCGCTCGCGGGCCTGGGTTGTGACGTAGGTGCGATCATTCCAGCGTTCACGCTGGCCAGTCAGCCGGTCGACCTCGTCTTGCTGGTCGTCGACGGCGGCGCTCAACCGGCTGATCTGCTGCCGCTGCTCGGCGTAGGTGCGCAGGCTCGGCGCGAGAATCACCACCGCGAGCACAAGAATCACCATCATCACGAGCGAGAATCCCGAAAAGCGGATGCCGCGCAGCCAGCCGCCAGCGGGCGTTTCCGTCGTCGAGTCCACGGGTTGCCGCTGGGCTGGTTGCCGCTGGGCCTGCGGGCGCCTGGCAGGCTGGGGCAAGACCGGCTTGGGCTGCGGTGAAGTCGGCTGAGGTCGCTTCGGCGCCATCACAACTCCTTTCGCCGGTTAGTAGTGTCTGTCAATAAAAAATGGTACCAAGCGCAAGCTGTGGGCCCCCGATCAACCGAAATATCGGTGATCGAGGGCCCGATGGTGCTGCTGGTGATTCTCGCTGACTACGCGGTGAAGCGGGGGAACGCGGTGCGACCGGCGTAAACCGCGCCCTCGCCGAGTTCCTCTTCGATGCGCAGCAACTGGTTGTACTTCGCGACGCGCTCGCTGCGGGCGGGGGCGCCGGTTTTGATCTGCCCGGCATCCGTTGCCACGGCGAGGTCGGCGATGAAGGTGTCCTCGGTCTCGCCGGAGCGGTGCGAGATAATCGCGGTGTAGCCGGCGCGCTGAGCGAGAGAGACGGCATCCATCGTCTCGGTCAGGGTGCCGATCTGGTTGACCTTGACCAGAATCGAGTTCGCGGCCTTGAGTTCAAGGCCCTTGGCCAGGCGCACGGGGTTGGTCACGAACAGATCGTCTCCGACGATCTGCACCTTGCCGCCGAGTTCGGTGGTGAGGTGCACCCAGCCAGCCCAGTCGTCTTCCTGCAGCGGGTCCTCGATCGATACCAGGGGGTAGTCGGTGACGAGCTTCGCGTAGTAAGAAACGAGTTCTTCGGCCGAGAGCTTCTTGCCCTCGAAGTTGTAGCTGCCGTCCTTGAAGAATTCGCTCGCGGCAACGTCGAGGGCGAGGGCGATGTCCTTGCCGGGAACGTAGCCGGCGTTGGTAATCGCTTCGACGATGAGGTCGAGCGCTGCCCGGTTGCTCGGCAGGTTGGGGGCGAAGCCGCCCTCGTCGCCCAGGCCGGTGGACAGGCCCTTGGACTGCAGCAGTGCTTTGAGCGAGTGGTAGACCTCGACGCCCCAGCGCAGGGCCTCGCTGAACGACTCAGCACCGAGCGGAACGATCATGAATTCCTGGATGTCGACATCGTTGTCGGCGTGCGATCCACCGTTGATGATGTTCATGAGCGGCACCGGCAGGGTGTGCGCGTTCGGACCGCCGAGGTAACGGAACAACGGCAGGCCGGCCGAGCTTGCGGCGGCCTTGGCAACGGCGAGGCTAACGCCGAGGATGGCGTTGGCACCGAGACGCTCCTTGTTATCTGTGCCGTCCGATTCGATCAGCACGAGGTCAACGACGCGCTGGTCGGTCGCGTCGATGTCTTCGACCGCGGGGCCGAGTTCGTCGATGACGGCTTCTACGGCCTTGAGCACGCCCTTGCCCTGGTAACGGGCCTTGTCGCCGTCGCGCAGTTCATAAGCCTCGAACACGCCGGTGGATGCGCCGGACGGCACAGCGGCACGACTGACCGTTCCGTCGCCGAGCAGGACCTCGACCTCAATGGTCGGGTTGCCTCGGGAATCGAGAATTTCGCGTGCATCTACTGCCTCAATTAGGGCCACAACTGTCTCCTGTTTTGTCGGAATTGACGCCTGGTTGGGCGTCGGATACTGGTCGGAATGAAAGTAGGGGTATGCCGGGTGATCCAGGCGAATTCAGTCTAACCAAAGCCGTCAGTCGATCCGTCGAACCCGCCAGAGCGGTCGGGTCAGGCGCCGAGCGGTTTGAAGTCGAGGTCTGCAGCCGTCTGCGTTTTGGCGGTCACGAACGCGAACCGTCCGTAGCCGGCCTCGCCGGCCCGGTCGAGCAGCGCCTTGAGGTTCTTGGTGCGGCGTTCGAGGCGTACGCGCAGACCATCGGCGACCAGGTCGCGCTTGAGAGCGACCAGGCGCGCCGGATCGGCATCTTTGTCGTGCACGAGCACGACCGCCAGGTCAGCGGATGCGGCATCCGCTTCAAGCAGGTCGACGATGCGCTCGAAGCCGATCGAGAATCCGCAGGCGGGAACGTCGGTGCCAAGGAACCGGCCGATCATGCCGTCATAGCGACCGCCGCCGCCGAGGGAATAGCCGAGGGAGGGGTGCGAGATCTCGAAGATGGTGCCGGTGTAGTAGCCCATGCCGCGCACCAGGGTGGGGTCGAACAACAGGTCGACGCCGGGCAGGGCGGCGCGCAGGGCGGTCAGGTCGGCGAAGGCGGTTGGGTCGAGCCAGGCAGGTGCGCTGCTGTCGAGAGCACCGCTTTCAAGAGCGCCGCCGAGGCTCCAGCCGCCGGTGCCGAGCTCGGTGAGCAGCGCGGCGAGGCCCGGCGCGTCGATGCCGAGGGCACCGAGTTCGGTGGCGACCCCGTCGACGCCGATCTTGTCGAGCTTGTCGATCACGATCAGCGCGCGCTCGGTCAACTCGGCGGCGACGCCCCAGTGGGCGAGCAGGGCGCTGAGGATGCGGCGGTCGTTGATGCGAATCGAGCAGCCCTGTAAGCCGAGGAGGTCAAGCGTTGCGGCGGTGGCGGTGATCAGTTCGATCTCGGCGAGAGTGCCGGCCTCGCCGATAATGTCGATGTCGCACTGCATGAACTGGCGATAGCGCCCCTTCTGCGGCCGTTCGGCGCGCCAGACCGGTGCGATCTGAATCGACCGGAACACGGTCGGCAGTGCGGCACGGTGGGTGGCATAAAAGCGGGCGAGCGGCACCGTCAGGTCGAACCGCAGGCCCAGGTCGGCCAGGGACAGGAGGTCGTCCTGCGCGGCCGCCGCCGCGACATCCGCTTGGCCGAGCCCGCGCTTGAGCACCGCGAAGCCGAGTTTCTCGTTGTCGCCGCCGAGCCCGGAGTGCAGGCGGGCCGAGTCTTCCATGACCGGGGTTTCGATCTCGTCGAAGCCGTGCGCACGAAAACTCTCGCGAATGATGCCGAGGGAACGTTCGCGGAGGGCCTTGTCGGCGGGGAGAAAATCGCGCATGCCGCGCGGCGGGGTCACTGCAATAGCCATGAAGTAATTCTCTCAGCATGCCGTGGACGCGATTCACCGCCCGCCTCTGAAAATGGCTGCACCTAGACTCGGGGGAACAGGTGGGGGTGTCAATGTCGGTCGCGACAGTTTCAGGCGGGGTGGGAGTGACGCCGAGCGGCATCGCGGTGACCGGAGTCAGTCGATCGTTTGGCAGTGTCCTGGCGGTGGTGAATGCGACGCTCGTCGTGCCGGCGGGGTCGGTGACGGCGCTGATCGGGCCGAACGGCGCGGGCAAGACGACCCTGCTGCTGATGCTTGCCACGCTGCTCACTCCGTCGACGGGCAGCATCCGCATTAACGGGCACGACCCGGTCGCCGAACCCGGACGGGTGCGGGCCGTCACTGGCTGGATGCCGGACGCCCTCGGATCGTGGCCGAGCCTGAGCGCCCGTGCCGCCCTACAGACCACCGGGCGCATGTACCGAATGACCCGCGAGCAGGCCGCCATGCGCGCTGACGAGCTGATCGCGCTGACCGACCTCGGTGATTTCGCCGACCGGCCGTCGCGGGTGCTGTCCCGCGGCCAGAAACAACGCCTGAGCCTGGCGCGGGCGCTCGTGCACTCCCCCGGCGTGCTGCTGCTCGACGAACCCGCGTCCGGTCTCGACCCGGCCGCGCGCGCATCACTGCGCCAGCTGCTGCGTCGCCTGGCCGGCGACGGCACCGCCATATTGGTGTCGAGTCACGTTCTCGCCGAACTCGACGAGATGGCGGATGCCGCGGTGTACCTCGCCGCCGGACGCACGGCGAGCCCGGAGCAGGTAGCCGCGGCGAGCGCGAGTGCCAGATCCTGGCGCATCCGCTCTTTGGACGAGGCGGCGCTGGAACGCGCCCTCGCCACTCCCGGAGTGGTCGGCGCGCTCGTTACTGTGCGCGGCGTCGACCAGCTCGGCACCCTGGTGCAGGTGGAGAACGAGGCCTCGGCGGCCGCTCTGCTGCACAATCTGGTGCTGAGCGGGGTGCCGATCTGCGATTTCGGACCGGCTGTCGGTAATCTCGAGCACACCTTTCAGGACCTTACGCGGTCGACCGACGCGGAGGTCTCCGAATGACGGACTCACGGGTGTTCCTTACCGGACTCTGGCTCATCGTCACCCTCGAACTTCGCCAGCGGGTGCGCGGCGCCTCCTGGTACGTGCTGCTCGGCGTGTTCATGCTGCTCGTTGGCGTGGTCACCTTTCTGCTCTGGCTGGCGACCTCGGCCTGGCTGTCCGGCGGCGGCGGGGTGTTCGGGGCCATCATCTTCTTCGTGCTGCTGCTCGGCACGCTGGTCTCACCGGCGCTGTCGGGTAACGCGATCAACGGCGATCGGGATGCTGGCACCCTCGCCACGACGCAGGTCACGCTGATCAGCACCGGGCAGCTCGTGCTCGGCAAGTTTCTCGCCGCGTGGATCACGGCGCTCGCCTTTCTCGCTGCAGCACTGCCGTTTCTCATCTTCGCTGTCTTTCTCGGCGAGGTCACTCTGGCCACGATTGCCGTGTCGGTGCTCGTGCTCGCGGCGGAACTCGGCGTTATCGCGGCCGTCGGGGTTGGGCTCTCGGGCATTCTCACCCGACCGCTGTTTTCGATCGTGCTGACCTATCTGGTTGTAGCGGCGCTCAGCCTCGGCACGCTCATCGCGTTCGCGCTGCTCGGGACCGCCACCCAACAGCAGGCGACGAGCGTGAATTATCAGGTCGTGTCGTCGACCTTCGACGAAGCCACCGGTAAGCAGTCTGACATCGTCTGCTCCACGGCCGAGACGACGACCTTCAACGTGCCGCGGTTCGACTACTACTGGTGGATCCTCGCCGGCAACCCCTATGTCGTGGTGGCGGATGCCGCCCCCGGCAGTTTCAACGACGCCGGCAACCCCACCGACCTGTTCGGGCAGATAGCCGTCGCCGTGCGCAGCGCCCAGGCACCGCCGGAGTTATACACCGAGTTCAACGGCTGCGACGTGGCCGCACAGAGCAGCCGCAACGACAACGGGACGTTCCCGGATCAGGCCTTCGACCGGGGGCCGACCGCGCAGCAGACCTATGACGACGCTGTGCCGAGCTGGTTCATCGGCCTCGCCATGCACCTGCTGCTCGGCGCCGGCGCGCTGGCCTGGGCCTGGCGACGCACCCGCACCCCCGCGACGCACCTCCCCACCGGAAGCCGCATTGCCTAACCCTCTGCTCTGTTCCGCAAGAGCGTTAGGCGGGGAGGGCGATTATTCCGGCGTCGAAGGCATCTGCGTTGCTGGCTGCCGAGCTCTCGGCTCCGCGAATCTCTCCCTGCAGGTCGCGCACGGCGGTACGCAGCGCGCGCTCAGCGTCGAGGCCCTGGGCGCGAGCGGAGGCCACGATCGCCAGCAGCAACGGGCCCAGATCGGCTTCGGATTCAACCGGCAGCGGGAAGCCGGCATCCGCTTCGATCAGGCCGATCTTTTCAGCGCGCCCGAGCACCTTGTCGGCCAGGGCGAGCGCCGGCATGCCGGTCGGAATTCCGTCGAGCACGCTCGTGCGGCTCGGCTTCTCCGCGGCCTTGAAACCGTCCCAGGCAGCCGACACCTCTTCAGCGGTATTGAGGGTGACATCGCCGAAAACGTGCGGATGCCGCCCCACCATCTTCTCGGTCAGACGAGCGGCGACATCCTGAATGTCGAAGTTTTCTGACGTTGTGTGCGCGGCCAGATCGGCGTGAAAAAGCACCTGGTAGAGCACATCGCCGAGTTCCTCGAGCAGGTCGTCGCGGCTGCCGTCCTCGATCGCCTCGATCAGTTCATGCGTCTCTTCGACCAGGTGCCGCACGAGCGACGCATGGGTCTGGTCGGCGTCCCACGCACAGCCGCCGGGCCCGCGCAGCCGCGCGACGGTGACGATCAGGGTATCGAGAGCACTGGGTTGCATCGTTGTTTGCCGAGCGGATGCTGCATCCCGGTCGATTTCGTCGGCCAGCGGAGTCGATCGAGTCGCGTCGGAGCCGGATGCGGAGCCGGAGGAAAACACGGGGTTGGTCATGGTCGGCACTCCTGGATCGGTTCCATCGTCTCTCCATCGTAGGCGGGCCACCTATGATCGCTCGGGTACATCGTGTATTCTGGTTCACGGTGAGCCGGGAAGTCTGGTCGGCACATGGATGTGCGCGCCCGAAAGACCAGAGGAATTTTAATGACCGAATCGTCCAGCCGGCCAGCTTCGAAGGCCAACCCGTCGACCGCCACCGTGCTTCGCCGCGGCAGCCACAACGAATTCGTGCGGATCTCGCGCATTCTCCGGAAGGAAACCGTCGGAGGTGCCATTTTGCTCGCCGCGACCGTGGCTGCGCTGATCATGGCCAACTCCGGCTTCTCCGATGCCTACTACGCCTTTCGCGACTTCAAAATCGGTTACGAGCCCTGGCACCTCGAGCTGAGCCTCGGCGCCTGGGCCGCCGACGGCCTGCTGGCAATCTTCTTCTTTCTGGCCGGCCTCGAGCTGAAACGTGAATTCGTAGCCGGCGACCTGCGCAGCGTGAACCGGGCCATCGTACCGGTGGCCGCAGCGGTTGGTGGCGTGATCGTTCCGGCGGTCATCTACACGCTGATCAACCTCGAATCCGGCGCCGAAACTCTTCGCGGTTGGGCAATTCCCACCGCGACCGACATTGCGTTCGCCGTCGCCGTTCTCGCCGTCATCGGATCGAAGCTTCCGCCCGCCCTACGCATTTTTCTGCTGACCCTTGCCGTGGTCGACGATCTACTCGCCATTGCGATCATCGCCTTCTTTTACACCACGGATATCGCCGTGCTGCCACTCATCCTGGCCCTGATGCTGCTCAGTCTCTTCTGGCTGTTGACCCATAAATTCTCCTACTTCTTTGGCACCAGAGGCTGGGCGGCATGGACGGTGCTGCTGCCTCTCGGCTTCATCGTCTGGGCGCTCGTGCACGATTCCGGCGTGCACGCGACCGTGGCCGGCGTGCTCCTCGGTTTCGCCGTACCCGTGCTGCGCAGCAAGCGCGGCGGCGGGCCAGAGGCCGGGCCCGGCCTGGCCGAAACACTGGAACATCGCATTCGCCCGCTGTCGAGCGGTTTCGCTATTCCAGTCTTCGCATTCTTCTCCGCCGGCGTCACCCTCGGCGGCGCCCAGGGTCTGTACCAGGCCATCACCGACCCGGTAGCGGTCGGCATCGTCCTCGCGCTCGTGGTCGGCAAGCCGATCGGTGTGTTGCTGGCAACCTTCATCGTGACCAAGACCACCAAGGCAACCCTCGACCCCGACTTGGCCTGGGTCGACGTCATTGGCGTGTCCTTGCTGGCCGGCGTCGGCTTCACCGTGTCGCTACTGATCAGCGAGCTCGCCTTCGGCCAGGGCAGCCCGCACGACGACCACGCCAAGGTCGCCATCCTGTTCGGGTCTTTGCTCGCAGCCGTCCTGGCCACGGTCATCTTGCGCGCGCGTAACCGTCACTACGGTCGCATTGCCGAGAAGGAAGCCATCGACAGCGACAACGACGGCATCCCGGATGTCTACCAAACTGAGCAGACGTCGAAGAGCTAAGCATCCGCTGAATCAGACAGCACCGTCGTTCCCGCAACGTCGGTGCTGTCTGCGTTAGGGGTTAGGTGGCGGACAGAACGGCGGGCGGGAAGATCGCGGTCAGCAGCGACTTGGTCCACTCGATCAGGGCGTTGTCCTCGAGCGGCTCACCGTTCGGCCGCGGCATCGGCACGCTGAGCGCCCCGGTGGACGACACGTAACGTGAGCCGGGATACATCCGCTGCAAACGTATTTGAATCGAGTCGGCCAGGTCCGCGGGAGCCACTCGCAGGTTTGAACCCATAGCGACGACCTCGCTGAGGTTCGCCCGCTGGGCCTGCCAACGCAGTCGCGATACGGCCACGAGATTCTGCACCGGCACCGGCGGTTCGCCGTAACGATCGGTGAGCTCTTCGAGTACCAGGTCGATCTGGTCGTCGGTCGCCGTCGTCGAGCTCGCACTGGACAGCTTCTGGTAAGCCTCAAGGCGCAACCGTTCGCTGTCGACGAAGTCGTGCGGAATGTGCGCGTCGACCGGCAACTCGAGCCGCAGCTCGGTCTGGCCCTCTGCGACATCGCCACGGAACGTCGAAACGGCCTCACCGATCATGCGCAAGTACAAATCGAAGCCGACCCCCGCGATGTGCCCGGCCTGCTCGCCGCCGAGCAGGTTGCCGGCGCCACGAATCTCGAGGTCCTTCAGCGCCACCTGCATGCCGGCACCGAGCTCGTTGTTCGCCGCGATGGTAGCGAGCCGGTCGTGCGCTGTCTCTGACAGAGGCTTGTTCTCGTCATACAAAAAATAGGCGTACGCCCGCTCGCGCCCACGGCCGACCCGACCGCGCAGCTGATGCAGCTGACTCAGACCGAACTTATCGGCCCGGTCGATGATGATGGTGTTGGCGTTATTGATGTCGAGCCCGGTCTCGATAATCGTGGTGCAGACCAGAATGTCGAACTTGCGTTCCCAGAAATCACCAACAACCTGTTCCAGCTGAGCCTCGGGCAGCTGCCCGTGCGCAATCGCGATGCGCGCCTCCGGCACGAGTTCGGCGAGCTCCGACGCGATGCGATTGATGCTGGTGACTCGGTTGTGCACGAAAAAGATCTGGCCCTCACGCAACAGCTCGCGACGGATAGCCGCGGCCACCTGCCGCTGCGAGTACGGCCCAACAAAGGTCAGGATCGGGTGCCGGTCTTCGGGTGGGGTGGCCAGGGTCGACATTTCACGGATGCCGGTAACCGCCATTTCCAGCGACCGCGGTATCGGTGTCGCGCTCATCGCGAGAATATCGACGTTGGTCTTGAGCTTCTTCAGCGCGTCCTTGTGCTCGACGCCGAAGCGTTGCTCCTCGTCAATGATGACCAGGCCGAGATCCTTGAAAAGGATCGACGGTGACAACAGCCGATGGGTGCCAATGACAACATCAACCGTGCCGTCGAGCATTCCTGCGATCGTTTCACGCGACTCCTTCTCGGTCTGAAACCGTGACAGGGCACGCAGGTGAATGGGGAATCCGGCGAAGCGCTCCTTAAAAGTTTCTATATGCTGGCTGACCAGCAGCGTGGTTGGCACGAGCATGGCGACCTGTTTGCCGTCTTGCACGGCTTTGAACGCTGCACGAATGGCAACCTCGGTCTTACCGAAACCGACGTCACCGCTGAGCAGCCGGTCCATCGGAATGGGCCGTTCCATGTCGGCCTTGACCTCGTCGATCGTAGTGAGCTGGTCGGGTGTCTCCACGAAGGGAAAGGCCTCTTCGAGCTCGCGCTGCCAGGGGGTGTCCGGCCCGAAAGCATGACCCTTGCTGGCCATCCGCGCCGCATACAGTTTGACGAGCTCAACGGCGATGTCCCGCACCGCCCGGCGCGCCTTGGTCTTGGCACTCGACCAGTCGCTGCCGCCCATCTTGCTCAGCGTCGGTGCCTCGCCGCCGACATAGCGGGTCACCAGATCGAGTTGGTCGGTGGGAACGTACAGCCGATCGCCGGCATGCCCACGCTTCGACGGCGCATACTCCAGCACGAGGTATTCGCGGGTGGTCTTGACCGGGTTCCGCCCGCCGCTCGACACCTCACGCTGGGTCAGTTCGAGAAAACGGCCGATGCCGTGCGTCTGATGCACGACATGGTCGCCGGCGACGAGTTGCAGCGGGTCCACGACATTCTTGCGGCGACTGGCGAGCTTCTTGATCTGCCGTGCCGAGTAACCGACGGTGCGCCCGTAAAACTCTGACTCGCTGATTAGCGAAAGTTTGCTGGTCGGCAACTCAAAACCGTGATCGACGGATGCCTTCAGCAGGTAAGCGATACCCGGTTCCGGTTGCAGTGGCCAGACATCTACCACGCGCACCGGCAGCTCGCGCTCGGCCAATACCTGAGCGGCCCGCTCGACCAGCCCAGCGCCCTGGGCAACGATGCCGACGACCCAGCCGTCGTGCAGCCGGGAGGCGACGTGACCGATCGCGCCGTCGACGCTGCCGGCAAAGGTCGGGACGGCATCCGCTTCAATGCGAATTGTGAGCAGTTCGTCTATCTCAAGGTGTTCGGGCAAAACCGGTGCATCGGTCGGTGCGGCCTGGAACGTGCTCAGGGTCCACCAGTGGTGACCGCTCGCCGGGGCACCGGGAGCTGAGTACTTCACGCTGTCGCGCAGGCGACCGAGGGTAAGAAAGTCCCCCGATTCCAGGTCGATCGGGGCGTCAGCGCCGGCCGTGGCCGCGCTCCAGGCGGCCCCCAGAAATTCGCGGTTGGTTTCGGCGAGGCTGATCGCCCGGCTCGCGACCCGTTCCGGTGAGATCACGGCAACGGCGGCATTGGTCGGCAAGTAGTGGGTGACCGGCACGAGCCGGTCGACCAGGGCCGGCGCGAGACTTTCCATGCCCTCGACCGGGATACCTTCGGCGATTTTGGCGAGCAATCCGGCCAGGCTCGGAAACTCGTGCTGCATTTCTCGGGCGCGCTGCCGCACGGCGGGACTCAGCAGCAGTTCCCGGCTCGGCGGCAGACTGACGGATTCGACCGGTTCGGGCAGCGAGCGCTGGTCGGCGACGCTGAAGAGGCGAATCTGCTCGACCTCATCACCGAAGAACTCGACCCGGTACGGGTGGACGGCGACCGGCGGAAACACATCGAGGATGCCGCCGCGCACGGCGAACTCACCGCGCCGGGTGACCATGTCGACGCGGGCGTAGGCCACGTTTACCAGTTGCAGCACGATCGCCGAGAGGTCGTGGCCGCGCGCGCCGACAGTGAGCTCGATCGGTTCGTAGTCGGTGAGGTTGTCGGCGACCGGTTGCAGGGCTGCACGCACCGAGGCGACCACGATAAGCGGACGCCGTGCGCTTGCGTCTTTCTCCTGCCACTCACGCATGCGCCGCAGGGCGTGCAGGCGTTTGCCGACGATCTCGGCGCTCGGGCTCAGACGTTCGTGTGGCAAGGTTTCCCAGGCCGGAAAGTCTATGATTTCGGCGCTGGTGGCGAAGCAGCCGAGGTTCTCGCGCAGCGCCTCTGATTCGCGGCCGGTGGCGGTGATGACGAGCAGCGCCTGCGCATCATCGCGACGCAGGTCGAGCAGCGCGGCCAGCAGCGGGGCGCGCAGACCCTCGGTTAACGAGAAATCAGCATCCCGGCTGGCGTAGGCGAGGGCGTTATCGAACGTGGAGGCGCGCGCGAGCGCAGCGATTAAGCCCTGAAGGATCACTGAATGAGTCTACCTACGTGGGCGAGTGGAACTTCTGCTGAGCCGCCACGACGCCGTCGGTGGCGATCAGTTCGATCGCGTCGGCAGCATCCGCTATCAAATTGGGCAGAATGCTGCGCTCGGCGGATGCGAAGTCGTGTAGCACGAAATCGGCCGCATTCTGGCGGCCGGGCGGGCGACCGATGCCCATGCGAATGCGGACGAACTCGTTGGTACCGGAGGCGGCAATAATGTCGCGCAGGCCGTTGTGCCCGCCGTGACCGCCGCCGACCTTGATCTTGAGGGTGTCGAAGGGCAGGTCGAGGTCATCATGCACGACGATGAGTCGGGACACGGACAGCGAATAGAACCGCAGCAGCGCGGCGACCGGGCTGCCGGAGACGTTCATAAACGTGGTGGGCTTGGCCAGCACCAGTTTTGGTCCACTGGGCGAGAGTCGCCCCTCGGCGACCAGCGCGGCGGTTTTGTGCCGTTTGAAATTGGACGGGAGACGGTCGGCAAGCTGCGCCGTGACCATCTGGCCGACATTGTGGCGATTGCCCGCGTAGTCGGGCCCGGGGTTACCGAGCCCGACGACGAGCCATTGGTTCGCATCCAGGGGAATCCTCCGTCGCAGTGTTGGAAAACCCCGTGTAAACCGAGTGAAAATAATTGTTACGCGGCGGGCGGCGTAGCGGCCGGGGTACCGGCCGTGATGACCTCGGTCTCTTCGGCCTCGTCCTCGCCACGCGGCGTGTGCACGTAGATGACCAAGGTGTCGGGGTCGGACACAAGCACGGCGCCTGCGGGCAGCGTGACGTCCTTGGCGTGAACCTGCGCGCCGTCTTCGAGGCCCTCGATCGACAGCTGGAGGTTCTCCGGAATGTCGGTAGCTTCGACCTCGAGCAGGAGCGACTTGGTGTCGAAGTCGGCCATGGTGCCGGGGAACGATTCGCCGGTGGTGTGTACGGGAACCTCAACCTGAACCTTTTCACCCTTGCGAACGACGATGAGGTCGATGTGCTCGATGATGGCCTTGACCGGGTCCTTCTGCACGTCCTTGACCAGAACGAGCTGCTTCGTGCCGGCGAGATCGAGCTCGAGAATCATGTTCTTGCGACGCAGCAGCAGGCCGATGCGGTGCGACGGCAGCGACACGTGCACCGGCTCGGTACCGTGGCCGTAGATGACGGCCGGGATCAGGCCGAGCACGCGTAGCTTGCGGGCCGCGCCCTTGCCAAAGTTTTCGCGCAGTTCAGCGACGACGGCATTTACTTCTTTTTTAGAAGCCATGGTATTTCTCCTAGCGGGTATGAGACCCAGATCGTGGTCTTCGGGCCGAGGCCCGGAGATGGGGGTACTGATTCAACTCGAACGCATGTCAGCGTGAGGAAAAGCCCAAAGTCTCGTCCGCCGCGTCGATAACGGATGCCGCCAGCCCAGTCACCCGGGTGACGATATCCCTCGCCGAAGTTCGATTCTCAATCTTACACAGTTCGAGCCGACCCCGCGGCTCGGGCGTGTCGCGCGCCGCGGTCTACCAGTCGTGGACGGTTCCGTCGGCCAGCCGGTTGAAGGGCAGATAGGCAGTCTGATATGGGTACTTTCCGGCTTCATCGACGTTGATTTCGACGCCCAGTCCGGGCTGGTTGCCCGGGTTCAGGTAGCCGTCGGAGAAGCTGAACGATTGTTCGAAGACACTGTTGGTGGCCTCGCCGTGCTGCATGTACTCCTGGATTCCGAAGTTGTGGACGGCCAGGTCGAGGTGTAATGCCGCCGCCATACCCACCGGTGAGATATCGGTAGGTCCGTGAATACCCGACTTGATCTGGTACTGCGCGGCGTAGTCGAGAATCTTCTTCATGGGCGAGATTCCGCCGGTGTGAGTGACCGCCGACCGCACGTAATCGATAAGTTGGTCCTTGATCAAGGTCTGGTAGTCCCAGACCGTGTTGAAGACTTCACCAATCGCGAGCGGGGTGGTGGTGTGGGAACGTACGAGACGCAGGGCCTCCTGATTTTCGGCCGGGGTGCAGTCTTCGAGCCAGAACAGATCATAGGGCTCGAGGGACTTACCGAGTTTCGCGGCCTGGATCGGCGTCATCCGATGATGACCGTCGTGCAGCAGGGGTAGTTCGGCTCCGAATTCGGCGCGCACTCCCTCGAAGACGGTCGGGAGGTGCCGCAGGTAGGCGCGGGTGTCCCAGTCTTCTTCGGCGGGCCTGGCCGATCGCTGGGCCGGTTCATAGTCATAACGCTTGCCACTGGTCTGGGTCTGGGCGGCGACTCCGTAGATGGCTTTGAGGCCGGGGATTGCGGTCTGCACCCGAATCGCCCGGTAGCCGAGGGCCTGATGTTTGCGGATGGAATCGAACAGTTCGGGAAGATCACGACCCGAGGCGTGGCCGTAGGCGAGAATCTTGTCCCGGCTGGCTCCGCCCAACAGCTGGTATAGGGGAAGGCCAGCGGCCTTCGCCTTGAGGTCCCACAGCGCAACGTCGACGGCGGCGATCGCGGCCATGGTGACCGGGCCTCGACGCCAATAGGCACTGCGGTAGAGAAACTGCCAGGTGTCTTCGATGCGATGCGCGTCGGAACCCAGCAGCAGCGGAACGACGTGCTCTTGCAGGTAGGCCACGACGGCCAGTTCCCGGCCGTTGAGGGTGGCGTCGCCCAGCCCGACGAGCCCGTCGTCGGTGGTGAGGCGCAGCGTCACGAAGTTGCGGTCGGGGCTGGTGACGATGACTTCTGCTCTGTCGATCTTCATGGATTCTCCTTGGTGGTCAACGTGATGAAATGAAGCGGATGCCGACGCTAGCGCAGCGTGACTCCGTCCGGGGCAGCCAGCAGCTTGAGTTCGGCGCGGGTCGGCGCGCCCTCCCAGTCTCCGATGGCGGCGACTGCGAAGGCTCCGGTGACGGTGCCGCGATGCAGCGCCTCGACCGGCCGGAGCCCGTCGAGCACGCCGGACAGATAGCCGGCAGTAAATGCATCTCCGGCACCGATGGTATCCACCACTGTGACAGGGAGGGCCGATGCGTGATCAACCTGCCCGTCGGTATAGACGCTCGCGCCATGCGCGCCGCGCTTGATGACGACAACGCGAACACCGCAAGCCGTGAGCTCGGCCGCCGCGGCCGCCTCCCCGGCCAGCGTCGCCGCGTCGCTGACGACCAGCGCGAGTTCGTCGTCGGAGGCGATGACGATATCCGCACTGCGGGCAAGGGGGGTGAGGCGCGCTCGGGCGGCGTCGATGCCCCACAGCTTGGAGCGATAGTTCACATCGATGCTCACGAGCGCACCCGCAGCGCGGGCGAGTCGCACAGCCTCGGTGACGGCCGCCGCGGCCGAGTCGGAGAGGGCAGGGGTGATGCCCGTGACGTGCAGGAGTCGGGGTGTTACGGCCAGGCAGGCCAAGGCATCCGTTTCGCTGAGCGCCGAGCCCGCCGATCCAGTGCGGTAGTAGCTCACCCGAGAGAGATCGTTGATGCGCCGCTCGGCGAGCATGAGGCCGGTGGCCCGGTGAAGGTCGATCGAAACGGTGTCAACCAGCACAGACTCGGCGCGCAAGGTTCGCAGCAGATAGGTGCCGACCTCGTCATCACCGACGCGGCCGCCCCAGCGCACGCTGTGACCGAGCCGAGCCAGGCCGATGGCGACATTCGATTCGGAGCCGGCCATGCTCATTTGCAGCGCACCGCCGAGACGCAAGGGGGTGCCGGTGCGCAGGCTGACCATCGTCTCACCGAGCGTCGCGACGTCGGTTTCGGTCATGGGCAAGTCGCGGTAGCCTGATCGACCCGGTCGCGCACCTGCAGAAAGGTGGCAGCGCGTGCGCGCAGGGCGTCGAGGGCCCCACCCTGCGCAGCATCGCCGAGCAGGGGGCTGCCGATGCCGACGGCGATGGCGCCGGCCGCGAAATACTCCGCGGCCCGCTCAGCGTCGACGCCGCCGACCGGAACGAACGGCACGTCCGGGAGCGGGTCGCGCAACGCCTTGAGGTAGGCCGGACCGCCGAATGATCCGGGAAAGAGCTTGACCACGGTCGCGCCGGCTCGGCGGGCCGCAACGACTTCGGTCGGGGTGAGCGCGCCCGCGCACACCGGCAGGCCGAGCAGAGCCGATTCAGCGACGGCCTCGGTCACGGCGGGGGTGACCATGAAGGTCGCGCCCGCGGCCGCTGAGCGGTGCACATCCTCGACGGTGAGCACCGTACCAGCGCCGACGACGCAGCCGCTCGGGGCCAGCCGAGCGAGCTCTGCGATGATGGCGAGGGAATCCGTTGTCACGAGCGACACTTCAAGAAAGCGGATGCCGCTGGCGAAGAGTGTGAGCGACGCGGCCAGCGCAGCGTCTGGATTGTTGCCGCGGACAATGGCGAGCAGACGTTCCCGCTGCAGCCGGGCCAGGAAATCGAATGCTGTCGTGGAGGTCGTCACGGCCGTCACCATTCCGCCAGCGCGCCATCGGCGTGCCGCCAGATCGGTGATCGCCAGGTGTGCCCGCGCGAATCGGCGGCTCGCACTGCGGCCTCGTCGACTTCAATGCCAAGACCGGGGCCGGCCAACAGTTCGATGTTGCCGTTCACGAATTTCAACGGTTGTTTGTCGAGCACGTAGTCGAGCACCTCGGCCCCCTGGTTGTAGTGAATACCAATGCTTTGCTCTTGAATCAGGTAATTTGGGGTTGCGAACCCCACCTGCAGGCAGGCGGCGAGCGCAATCGGACCGAGCGGGCAGTGCGGGGCCAGTTGCACGTCATAGATATCGGCCATCGCGGCGATACGCCGCACCTCCGAGATGCCGAAGGCGTGGGAGAGGTCCGGCTGGGCCACAGCGATTCCCGCCTCGAAAACCGGACGAAAGTCCTGCCGGGTATAGAGGCGTTCTCCGGTGGCGATCGGAATCGACGTGGCTTTGGTGAGCTGCCCGATCAGGTGCGAGTTCTCCGGAACGACCGGCTCCTCGATGAAAAACGGGCGCAACGGCTCCAGAAGTGGGGCAATCCGGCGGGCGTTGGCGAGCGTGAACCGGCCGTGGAAGTCTACGGCCACATCGCGGTCGGGGCCGAGCACGTCGCGTGCCGCGGCGACACGCTCCAGGACGCCGTCGATTTCGGCGACCGTGCCGACCCGGCTCATGATGCCGGAGGCGTTCATCTTGACAGCGGTCAACCCTACGGCGACCTGCGCCGCGACAGCATCGGTGATTCCGCTGGGATCGTCGCCGCCGACCCAGCCGTACATGCGGATTCGATCCCGCACTGCACCGCCGAGCAACTGGTAGACGGGCACTCCGAGAGCCTTGCCCTTGATATCCCACAAGGCCTGGTCGATGCCGGAGATCGCGCTGCCAAAAACCGGACCGCCGCGGTAGAACCCGCTCTTGGTCAAGACCTGCCAGTGATCTTCGATGCGAGCAGGGTCGGTACCGATGAGATACTCAGCGAACTGTTCGACCACCGCTCGCACGGCATCCGAATGTCCTTCCAGGCTGGCCTCTCCCCAGCCGACGACGCCATCGCTGGTCTCCAACCGCACAAACAACCAACGGGGTGCAACAAGAAAAATTTCTACTCGTTCAATGTGTGCCAAGGGCAACCTCACCACCTTCTGTTTCGGCGGCAAGAGCCGCGACGATCCGTTCGACGATGGTGCCGGGCGGTTCGACGATATCCACGGTCACGCCGCGTTCACCGTCTGTGCGTGCCTCGAGCGTGTCGAACTGTGATTGCAATAGCGCGGGAGGCATAAATTCGTGGGTTCGGGCGCGCAGTCGGGCCGCTATGAGGTCGATCGCCCCCTCGGCATCGACGACGAAAAGATCAGCGGTGTGGCTGCGCAACAGGTCGCGGTAGCTGCGTTTGAGTGCCGAGCAGGCAATGACAATGCCGCTTGGCTCGTCCGCGGCCAGGCAGCGCCCGACTGCGTGCAGCCAAGGCAGCCGATGTTCATCCTGCAACGCGTAGCCGGCCGCCATGACCGCCTTGTTGACGGCTGGATGCAGGGTATCGCCGTCGAGAAATCGGGTGCCGAGTCGCTCAGCTAGAAGTTCACCGATGGTCGACTTGCCTGAGCCCTGAACACCCATGACGATGATCGGAGGGAAGGCCACGCTCAGCCCTTGGTCGCCCCGGCGGTGAGGCCGGACACGATGTATTTCTGGGTGAATAGTGCGATCACCATGATCGGAACGGTGACGACGACGGCCGCCGCCATCAAACTCCCCCAGTCGATGCTGGCATACGAGACGAAGTTGAAGATCGCCACCGGAAGGGTCTTGGTATTGGCCCCGGACAACACGAGAGCGAACATGAAGTTGTTCCAGGAAAAGATGAACGAGAGAATTCCGGCGGTCGCGAGTCCGGGAACCGACAGCGGCAGCGTGATGCGGAGGAACGCACCGATATGGGTGAGGCCGTCCACCTGCGCCTGCTCCTCCAGCTCAAGGGGAGTCGAGTCGAAGTAGCTGATCATGATGTAGACGATGAGTGGCAGCGCGACAAACATGTGAGACAGGATCAGAACGCCGAAGCCGCCGACCAGGCGCATATTAGCGAAGATGAAGTACCAGGGCACGAGCAGGCTGACGCCAGGGATAATGCGGGCCATCAGCACGACGAGCGCGGAACGGTGCATGGCGAACCGGCTCATCGCGTAGGCGGCCGGAACTCCGATGAGCAGGGAGAACAAGGTGGAGAGCAAGGCCACCCAGAAACTATTGAAGATGAATCCGAAATAGTTGTTGCGGCTGAGCACGTTGTCGTAGTTGTCGAAGGTCGGCGTGAAGAACAGGGTCTTGCTGGCGTCGTAGATATCGACGTTGGTCTTGAGCGACGCGACGAACATCCAGACCAGCGGTGCGACAAACAACAAGACCGTCAGGGCCAGTGCGACGACACGGAAGATCTTGTAGGCACGCGGCTTGCGACGCCGCCGCGCGGTCGCGATCGAGCGCGATGTCTCGGCAACGGGACGGGCTGACAGGGTCGTGGTCATGACCGGTTCGCCTTTCTGCGGTACGTGAGCACCCACATGATCGTGATGATGAGTAGGAAGAACAGGATCAACACGGTGGAGGCGATCCCGTAGTCGTTGTAATCGAAGCTCAAGCCGAAGGCGTAGATGTTGAGTGTCTCCACCTCGTGGAACGACCCGCCGCCCTTACCCTTGGTGGCATAGAGGATGTCGAACGTCTTCAGGGCGTCGATCCCCCGAAGCACGATCGTAACGATGACGGTGGCACGCAGCAGAGGCAAAGTCACGAACCAGAATCGCTGCCAGGAGTTGGCACCGTCGATGCGGGCCGCTTCATCGGGTTCGTCAGAGAGCGACGTGAGGCCGGCGAGCAGCATCAGCACGACCATCGGAGTCCACTGCCAGATGTCGACGAACATGAGCGTCGGTAAAGCGGTGTACTGGCCGGACAGCCAGGGCTGGGCTGGGATGCCGACCCAGTTCAATACCTGATTGGCGAAACCGATATTCGGGTCGAAGATGAGGCGCCACATCATGCCGACGGCGACCGGAGTCGCGACCAACGGCAGCAGGATCGCGACGCGAACCCATTTCTCGCCGCGGAATGGGCGCCAGAGGAGAAGAGCGATACACATTCCCAGGATGAGCTCAATGGCGAGCGCTCCTCCAGTGAAGACGAAGGTGCGCATCACGGCTGGCCAGAAGCGTTCCGTGTCGGTGAGCACTTCGAAATAGTTACTGAATCCCACCAGATTGGATGCGGCGCGCACCGAACCCTCGGAGTCGGTCACGCTGAGATACAGGGTCCAGCCCAGCGGCACGGCTATGAGTAGCCCGACGAAGATCATCGCGGGAGCAGCGAAGAGCCACTTGCGATGCCGATTTGCCCAGGTGGAATAGTTTTTCCACCTCGAGGGCTTGGTGGTGACCATCGTGGTCATCGTTCACCTCACACTTGGTATTGCGCGTTCTGAAGAAGGAGGACTGGCGGGGCGAACGATCGTTGTCGACCGTTCGCCCCGACTCGGTGGAGGTGGCTATTCCTCGTCGAGGATGTCCTGGAAGGCATCGCTCGCGGCATCCGCTGCTGCATCGGAATCTCCACCGGTTATAGCAATGACAATCGGGTCTCCGACGATCTCACGTGCTTCGGGCACCTTGATGACGAGCGGTCGGTCATGACCGACACCGTTCTTCGTGCTCGTGGCGATCGCCGCAGCGAGGTCAGCCGGGTAGGTCGATGTACCGGCCGGGTCTTCCCACACCGACTGACGTGCGCCGGGAACACCATCCTGCTGCACCACCAGGGTCAGTTCCGCACTCGTGGCCCATTCGATGAATGACCAGGCTTCGGCCGAGTTGGCGGATTCAGCATTGATGCCGAGCGCCCATGACGGAACGTTGTAGGCGACGGAACCGCCGGGACCGGCGGGCATCGGTGCGAAGCCGACCGTGTCGGACACCTTGGACGTCGCGGGGTCGGTGGCATTTTTGTAGAGGCTGTCGGCCTCGGTGTACAGACCAGCCTGGCCCTGGGTGAAGATGGCCATCGCCTCGGGCCAGCTCATGTCGGTGCTGACGTTCTCGGGGCCGTAGTCGCGAATCAGCCCGCCATAGAAGGCATAGGCTTCCTTGGCTTCGGAACTGTTGACAGCGGAGTCACCGTTTTCGTCGATGAAGTCGCCACCGAAGCTGTAGAGGAAGCTCGAGAACTGGGTGACGGCGGCGGACTTCCCGGTGCGAGCGACGAAGCCGGCAACGCCGGGGTTCTGTTCTGAGATAGCCTTGGCGGCGGCTTCGAGCTCGTCCATGGTGGTGGGCACCTCGAGGCCGGCGTTGGCGAGAAGGTCCTTACGGTAATACAGCACTTCCTGCTCGGTGATGATCGGTACCCCGACGACATTGCCATCGTAGGTCGTCGACTCGACCGGTCCGGATTGGAAGTCGCTCCAGTCCCAAACGGCATTCGACTCGACGTCATCGCTCAGGTCGCCCAGGTAACCGTTCTTGGCGAACAGTTTGCCTTCCTGGAGCGGGCGGTACATCATGACGTCGATCTCGTCTGTACCGGCATTCAGCTTGACGTTGTACTGGTCAGAGAGCTGATCCTCTCCGTACTGGCTGAGTTCCACGGTCAAGCCGGTGGCGGCCTCGAACTCGGGTAGCTTACTCTTGATAGTGTCAGTCCAGACGTGATTGGCCAGAGTGACCCGAAGGGTCTTCGAGCCCCCATCATCACCGGCACTGCACGCGGTGAGTGTGCCGGCGGCGAAAAATGTCGCTGCGACGATGGCCGCAACGCGAACAACTGAATGACGCTTCACTGTGTCTCCCATTCGCAGAACCGGCGCTGTGAGCCACGGTCCCCGACAGAATGCATCTTTACATCTGTCTCAAAAAGTCACGCTACCGAATAAAGCATACTTATTCAAGTTTCCCGGCGTACCGATATGATCAAGCATATGAAACACAATGTGATGGCCGGGTACGGCGAGGCCTCGCTCGTCGACCCGACCTCTGGTCTCGACGACAGCGCCCCGGCAACCAGCCTGCACGCCCGCGTCGTCGACCTGCTCGGCCTGGCTGTTTGTGCTGGCGAACTCGCGAGTCGATCCGTCTTTCGTATCGAGGAACTCGAAGAACGGTTCGGCGTCTCCCGGTCAGTGGTGCGTGAGGCCATCCGGGTACTCGCCTCCATGGGCATGCTCGCGTCTCGCCGCCGAGTCGGCGTGCAGATTCTGCCGGCTTCGGAGTGGAATCTGTACGACCCCCAAGTAATCCGCTGGCGCCTCGCATCGCCGGCTCGTATCGCACAACTACGTTCCCTGACCGAATTGCGAACTGCCATCGAACCGCAGGCTGCTCGGCTGGCCGCTATTCGCGCGCCATTAGCAGACGCCAGCGAACTGATGGGACTGGCCGGAAAATTGTGGGCGGCCGGCCAGGCCGATGACCCCGAAGCCTTTCTCGTGCTTGACATCGAGTTTCACCGCCTGGTTTTGGCCAGTTCGGGCAACGAGATGTTCGCCAAGCTCAACAGCCTCGTTGCCGAGGTACTGACCGGCCGCACGAATTACGGGCTGATGCCGCGGCATCCGCATAACGAGGCGTTGCAATTACACGTCGACGTCGCTAGCGCTATTCAACGCGGTAATCCAGAAGCCGCTCACGAAGCCATGCTCGGCATCATGGAACGTGCTTTCAACGAGATGAGTTCCATCTGGGATGGTAACGCTGTCGTCTGAGTCGCGCTGCGCTCCACCTGACCCTCGAAGGTGAGACCGAACAGTCTCGTGGACTAGCCTTGACAGTGGCCTGTTCAATACAGCCCCAAAGGAGAAAACGTGTCAGAGTCTCGGCAAGCACAGGCAAATATTGGTGTCGTCGGACTGGCGGTGATGGGCTCGAACCTCGCCCGCAACCTCGCCGGCCGCGAGGGAAACACGGTCGCGGTGTACAACCGCTCTCCCGAGCGCACCCGCCTGCTCATGACCGAACACCCGGAAGCAAACTTCGTCGCTTCAGAGAACATCGCCGACTTCGTCGCCTCGCTCACCAAACCGCGCACCGCCCTCATCATGGTGCAGGCCGGCCGCGGAACGGATGCGGTCATCTCTCAGCTCTCCGAGCTGTTCGAACCCGGCGATATCATCGTCGATGGCGGCAACGCCGAATTCACCGACACCATCCGTCGGGAAAAGGAACAGAGTGCCAAGGGCATCAACTTCGTCGGCGCCGGCATCTCCGGTGGTGAAGAGGGCGCCCTCAATGGCCCAAGCATCATGCCCGGCGGTTCGGTGGAGGCCTACAAGACCCTCGGCCCGATCCTCGAATCTATCGCCGCGGTCGTCGACGGTGTGCCCTGCGTCACCCACATTGGCACCGACGGCGCCGGCCACTTCGTCAAGATGATCCACAATGGCATCGAATACGCCGACATGCAGCTCATCGCCGAGGCGTACGACCTGCTGCGTCGCGTCGGCGGCCACTCCCCCGCGGCGATCGCGGACACCTTCGCCGAGTGGAACACGGGCGAGCTGAACAGCTATCTCATCGAGATCACCGCGGAGATCCTGCGCCAGGTTGATGCTACGACCGGTAAGCCCTTCATCGACATCGTGCTCGACGAGGCCGGATCCAAGGGAACCGGAGTCTGGACCGTTCAGAACTCCCTCGACCTCGGCGTTCCCGTAGGTGGCATCGCCGAAGCCGTCTTCGCCCGCGCGGTGTCGGCACACCCGGAGCAGCGCGGACCGGTGCGCGCCACCCTCGCTGCGCGTCCGGAGATTGCGATCGTGGGAGACACCTTCCAGGACGACGTGCGCCAGGCGCTGTACGCCTCGAAGATCGTCGCCTACGCCCAGGGTTTCGACGCCATCATCGCCGGAGCGAAGAAGTACGGCTGGAGCATCGACAAGGGCGCCATCGCCACCATCTGGCGCGGCGGCTGCATCATTCGCGCCCAGTTCCTCAACCGCATCGTCGATGCCTACAACAACGACCCGTCGATTCCGAGCCTACTCGTTGACCCGTACTTCGCCGAGGCCGTTGCTGCCGGTGAGGCCGCGTGGCGCCGCGTCGTCTCGACCGCCGCACTGTCGGGCATCCCGGTTCCCGGCTTCGGCTCGAGCCTGAGCTACTTCGACTCGCTCGCGAGCGAACGGCTGCCGGCCGCCCTCGTGCAGGGACAGCGCGACTTCTTCGGCGCGCACACCTACAACCGCGTCGACATGCCCGGCACCTTTCACACCCTGTGGTCGGGCGACCACAGTGAGATCGCCACTGAGGCGTCCACTCACTAGCCCCATCAGCTCTGCCGGCCGGCAGCATCCACTGATATAAAGGATGCTGCTGGTCGATTTGTCTATACGGGTCGCTTCACACTCACGTCTGGAATACTTGTTCTCCCCATGACTGACAATCACCCCGAGCTCTCCGGCTACGAGCCGAACGACAACTACCGGCCCCTGCGCGGGAAACACTTCACCTCGATCTTGCGGGTCGTTGTCGTGCTCGGGCTCATTGCCCTGGTGGTGCCGGGCGTGCTCACGACCATGCGGGTCGCCTCGGACACCGCTGCCAACGCCTGCTTGGCTGCAGTGGCCCGGTACTACCCGTTCGCCGTCGACTACGACGCCCGCTTTGACCTCGCCGGCCCCGGCGGGTTCGGCTGGCAGTGTTATGCGATCGACCAAAACGAGCGCGACACATTCGTCACGCCACTTGGCATCGTCCCCGCCGCGCCGCGCCAGCTCGAGCCGGCTACCCGAACCTAACCGAACTGCGCGGGACTTGCGCCGGTACGCAAAAGTTAGACGGTAGTTGTCAGGCTGGCCAGAACCCCCGCGCTGCGTGACACGGATGCCAACGCAACATGGTTGCCAGGCCGCGTGCCACAGGCGTCACGACGCGAGGAAGAAGGCAGGACGCGAGGCGACGCGGGAACGCGAGCAGGAGCATCCATACTTGGCGCAGTTAAAGAAGCGGAGGCGGCGGCCGCAGCCACCGCCTCCGCAGTACCATCTGTTGCCTACGCGGCACCGTCGAACATTGACGTGACCGAACCCTCGTCGAAGACCTCGTGGATCGCACGCGCGAGCAGCGGAGCGATCGGCAGCACGGTCAGGGTCGGGAAGCGCTTCTCCGGCGGGATCGGCAGCGTGTCGGTGACGACGACGGCGCTGATGGCCGGGTTCTGCAGCATGTCGACGGCCGGGTCGCTGAACACGGCGTGGGTCGCGGCAACAACAACACCGATGGCGCCGGCCTCGCGCAGGGCTTCCGCGGCCAGGGCGATCGTGCGTCCGGTGTCGATCATGTCGTCGACCAGCAGGCAGACGCGGCCCTCGACCTGGCCGACGATCTCGTGCACGGAGACGCGGTTGGGCACGAGCGGGTCGCGGCGCTTGTGGATGATCGCGAGCGGCACGCCGAGGCGGTCACTCCAGATATCGGCGACGCGTACGCGACCCATGTCGGGCGAGACGATGGTGAGGGTGGCGGGGTCGAGCTTCTCGCGGAAGTGCTCAAGCAGCACCGGCATGGCGAACAGGTGGTCGACGGGGCCGTCGAAGAAGCCCTGAATCTGGGCGGCGTGCAGGTCGATCGACATGATGCGATCGGCGCCGGCGACCTTGAACAGGTCGGCGACGAGGCGGGCCGAGATCGGTTCGCGACCGCGACCCTTCTTGTCCTGGCGAGCGTAGGGGTAGAACGGTGCAACCACGGTGATGCGCTTGGCGGAGGCTCGCTTGAGCGCGTCGACCATGATGAGCTGTTCCATTAGCCACTCGTTGATCGGAGCGGTGTGCGACTGGATGACGAAGGCATCAGAGCCGCGCACGCTCTCGTCGAACCGGGCGTACAGCTCACCGTTGGCGAAGGTGCGGGCATCCGTGTGGAGCAGCTCAGAACCAAGCTCCGTGGCGATGTCGAGTGCGAGCTGCGGGTGTGCCCGCCCCGAAACCAGTACAAGTCGTTTGTCGCCGCTGGTCTTGATTTTCGACACCTATTCTCCAGTCTTTTCGCTACTAATGCTCTCGGCCGCCGCCGTATCCGCGGCCGTGCCTGAACGGTGGGCGTGAACCCAGCCGTCCATGTTGCGTTGCGGGGCCACGCTGATGGCCAATGCGCCGGCCGAAACGCTCTTGCGAACGACCGTGCCAGCTCCCGTGTACGCACCGTCTCCAATTGTAATCGGCGCGACGAACACGTTGTGCGACCCGGTGCGCACATGCGACCCGATCGCGGAGTGGTGTTTGGCGACGCCGTCGTAGTTGGCGAATATTGTTCCAGCACCGATATTCGACTGGGCGCCGATCGTGGCGTCGCCCACATAGCTCAGGTGCGGCACCTTGCTGCCGGCGCCGATCTGGGCATTCTTGGTCTCGACGAAGGCGCCGATCTTGCCTTCTGCGCCGAGCACGGTCTTCGGGCGAAGATAGGAGAACGGGCCGACGGATGCCCCCGCTTCGATCACCGCGAGGGTCGCGTCTGTGCGGTTGACCCGGGCTCCGGCGCCGATCTCGCAGTCTCGCAGGGTCGTGTCCGGGCCAACGATGGCTCCGGTGGCTACAACGGTGGCTCCCTCGATCTGAGTGCCCGGCAGCAGAGTCACGTCGGGTTCCAGCACGACTTTCAGGTCGATCCAGGTCGTGGCGGGGTCTTGCACGGTCACACCGGCGAGTTGCCAGCCGCGCACGATGAGCGCGTTGAGCTTCTGGGCGGTGTCGCCGAGCTGGGCACGGTCATTGATGCCGGCGACGATCCAGGCGTCGGCAACGGGAACGGCGCTCACCTCGGAGCCGGCCCGGCGCAGCAGTTCGATTACATCGGTGAGGTACTTCTCACCCTGCGCGTTCGCGGTGGTGAGCTGGGCGAGCTGCTCGCGCAGCTCTGCCAGGCCGAACAGGTAGACACCGGCGTTGATCTCGGTGACGGCCAATTCTGCATCCGTTGCATCTTTTTGCTCGACGATGCGGTCAAAAACACCCTCAGCCGAGCGGATGATGCGGCCGTAGCCGGTCGCATCATCGGGGTAGGCGGAGAGCACGGTACTGGCGGCCGCGCCCTTACGGTGCGAGGAGATGAATGAGGCGAGGGTAGCGGCGTTCAGCAGCGGCACGTCACCGTTGATGACGAGCACGTCGCCGTCCCAGCCGACGGGAAGCGCGGCGACGGCCTGCTCGACGGCACGACCGGTGCCTGGGACCTCGTCCTGGTCGATGATCGTGCTCTCGGGGAGGTCTTCGGCCACGACTGCGGCCAGCAGGTCGCGCTCGTGTCGCACAACGGTGATGACGTGGGCGGCATCGAGGGCGCGCGCGGTCGCGAGCACATGGCTGACGATGGGAACCCCGGCAAGCGGATGCAGCAGCTTCGGCAGGCTGGACTTCATGCGGGTGCCCTGGCCGGCGGCCAACACAATGATGGCGAGGCGGGCGTCTGTCACAGGATTCCTAACGCGTGTGGAGAAAGAAAGTAGTGCTCCGCCACCAGGATTCGAACCTGGACCGAACAACTCCAAAGGTTGCCGTGCTGCCGTTACACTATGGCGGACCATGCTGACCGAGGTCAGCAACCTGTCAAGTCTGCCAGATTCTGGGGGCCAGCACGCGCACTCGAGTGCTGCGAACGCAGCTTGCGGCGAAGAAACCCCTCGGCAAGCGGGATAATGGAGCAATGCCTGGCCATGATGAAGTCGACCGAATCGTCGATTCGTGGCTGCGTGAACGCCCAGACCTCAACTTCGCGCCGCTGCAGGTGCTCAGCCGCGTTGCCCGACTGGCCAAGCACCTTGACCGGGCCCGCCGCTCAGCCTTCTCCCGCTCGGAACTCGCGTCGTGGGAGTTCGACGTGCTCTCGGCCCTCCGCCGCGCCGGAACACCCTACGAGCTCAGTCCGAAGGCCCTGTTGCAACAGACACTCGTCTCCAGCGGCACCATGACCAACCGCATCGACGGACTCGTCGATCGTGGGCTCGTGAAGCGACGCTCCGCGCCGAACGACGGCCGCGGCATCCTGGTGGGCATGACTCCCGCCGGGCTCAGTCGAGTGGATGCTGCCATCACCCGGCTTGTCGAGGCGGAAGCCGAGCTGCTCGCGACGCTCTCGTTGACCGACCAAGAGCGGCTGGCCGCTCTGCTCCGCAAGCTGAGCCTCGACTTCGACTGAGCGCTGGCGCCAGCGCGACCGTTTGCTGCATTCGCGGCCAGCTATTGCCCGCGCGCCGGCATCCGCTTGCCGCAGCCAGAATCCGGCTGGTTATCCAAACCGTCCGTTGACGTAGTCGGCGGTGCGGCTATCGGTCGGGCCACCGAACATGGCGTCGGTGGGACCGTGCTCCACGATGCCACCTGGCGTGCCCTGCGCAGCCAGAAAGAAGGCGCAATTCTGCGATACCCGCTGCGCCTGCTGCATATTGTGCGTCACGATCACGATCGTGACCTCCTGAGCGAGCTCCAACATGGTCTCTTCGATCACTCGGGTTGACGTCGGGTCGAGCGCGGAACACGGTTCATCCATCAGCAGGATGCGCGGGGTAACCGCAAGTGATCGGGCAATGCACAAGCGTTGCTGCTGTCCGCCGGACAACCCGCTTCCCGGCGAGCGGAGTCGGTCTCGCACCTCCTTCCATAACCCGGCCTTGGTGAGGCAACTTTCAACGAGATAGTCCTTTTCGGCGCTCGATGCCTTAGTACCGGTGAGGGTCAGGCCCGCAACCACGTTGTCGTAGATGGACATCGATGGGAACGGGTTTGGTTTCTGAAAGACCATACCGATGCTTTTCCTGGCATCAACGAGCTTGCGTTCTGCGTCGTAGATGTCCTCACCGTCGAGGAGAACCTCTCCGGCGAGGCTGGCCGATGGCACGAGCTCGTGCATCCGATTCAGGATGCGCAAAAACGTGGATTTTCCGCAGCCCGACGGACCGATCAACGAGGTAATGACGCCAGCCGACATGGTGAGTGAGACTCGGTCCAGCACTTGGCGTTCACCGAACCACGCTGAGACGTTGCGGCCTTCAAGGGTGGCCAGCGCCGGGACGTTTTTCCGATCGGGAGCGAATTCTCCCGCTGCTGCGACGCCCCGCGCTGATTCTGACGAGTCGACCGAACGTCGGCTCCAGGGCGCGCGCGAGCGTACTTGATTCAAGGGCGCTTGCAGCCGCCCGGCCAGGCGCGGGCCTGACGTCTCCTGAATGGGCAAGGTGAGGGTTCGGTCATCGTCGCGGAACAGTGGAGTCATGACCACATCTTTTCTTTAGTGCCCCGTGACTCGGGACGATTTGAATAGTTGAAGGAAGAATACGGGTGGCAGAGCGAGTTAGAGCAGGTTGGGCAGCAGCCGGACGATCTGGTCAGCAACGACAAGACCGCTCAGCACTCCCACCGGGATGAAGACGATCCAGGTCTTCTGCGCGCCAACGCGAGGAATGGACCAGACTGCAGCAAACTCGACCAGCAGAAAGAATTGCAGGGCAAAGGCGAGCGCCCACGCCGTAGAGAAATCACTGGCAAGTTCGCGCTCGGCCGGGCGGAGGGTAGCAAAAGTCGTTTGTCGCTGACCGGCGGGATACGTTTTACTGACTAGTTCGGCATCCACCCTGGCAATGCCATTGGGCACAAAGGCTAAACCGCGAGCCGTCTGCAGGATGAGACGACCCTGGTCAGCTCGCGGCGAGGCCGGAGCGGGATCGCCGGCATATCGAACCCCGATGACTGAGAAGGTCGACTTGCCCTGACCGGTCAGCACGGAGAATTTCTGTCCGGGGCGCAGCTCCTGAATTCGCGCGAATGGTGCACCGTAAGCCGCGGCACGCCCCATGACCACGCTGACTCCTGCCTGGCCGGGCAGCACCGTGTCGCGACGGTGACCCGGACCGTTTTGGGTCGTACCCGAGTCCGTTCCCTCCACGATGATCTCGTGAACGTCAAGGGCGGGGATGTCGATGAGCGCAACCGGGGCACCATCGGCGAGCAGTACCTTTTCTACCGTGCCCTCACTGACCGGGGCCGTTCCCTCGGCCAGCTGGAGGCGAAATGTGTCGGTGAGCTGTTGTTGGGCGACGGTGTGTTGGAGTTGTCCGACGACGGTCACCTGCGCCAAAAAGCCAAAGAGAAGCGCGGCGACCATGGCCAGGGAACTGCGAACGAGCCGTTCCCGCGCGGTCAGCACGATCCGCGGGCTCGTCACCGGCCCCGTCCACCGTGGTGGGCGGGTTGGAAGGGCCTGGCCGGGCTTCCAGCCACGTGGCGGCATGATCCGTGGGCGCGGCTGTGCTGGGCGCATCGACGACAGTAGGCGTCGGGTCGACGGTAGGCTGCGTCTGGCACTCATCATGTTGTGGCCTCGACCGAGGCGTCAGACACACCGATGATGGACGGCGTGTTCTGGCGCCGAGCCCGCTGCCGTGCCAGTAAAAAACGTTCAGTGTAGAAGAGCACGCCAATGAGGCCCACAACAAGCATCACGAAGTAAGGGGGCAGGATCACCAAAGTGTCGCGGGTGGCCGGAGTGAGAACGGCTCCGTTTACGGTCTCTGGCGGAGTGAAGGTCATATGGGCATTGAGAACGCCCCACTGGCCGATGTCAGGCAGTGTAACGCTGACGGTTTTCGTTTGCCCCGGCTCCAGGTCAATCACGCGACTGTCGAGGGGATGGGCAACGTCCATTCCGACTGAGTTTTCCAGCCAGAAACGCAGGTCAGCACGGAGCGGCCACGAGGTGACATTCTTCGCCGTGAACGCGAGGGTGATATCCCCACCCTCGGGGCCAACGGCCGACGCAGCGCTGCCGACCAAGCCGCTCAAGTAGAAGACGCCGCCCAAGTCAAATGGGTCTTCACCCAGCGCATCGGCTGCCTCAGCCGGAGTGTTCGCCACGACTTCACTCACGCCAACTAACGGGCTGCTGATGCTCGTGACTGACGGAATTACAGACGTTGCCGGGATCGTCTCCGGCTGCGCGAGGAGTCCGTCGGCAGTGATCAGGAATTGCGAAATAGTCCAATTGGCTGCCGTCCCGTCTGCGCTAATTCCGGTCACCGATATGGTGTGATTGCCAGCTTCCAGCCCGGCCGGCAATGTGACAGAAACGGAGAATGCTCCAGCAGCGTCAGCGTGACCGCTGGCGACCAGGAGTGGCGTTGAGTGAACGAAAATTTCTAGGAACGAGCGGGGTTGGAGACCCGTGAGGGTGATCACCACCGGCGCGTTCGCCGCCGACGACCCAAAGGGCAGGGCCACCTTGGACTGGGGTTTTGCCGTCGACGATGAATCGACCACGGGAACGCTGATGCCGATTCCGTTCTCATCGTCGGCGGCCTGTGCAGCGAGGGCTCCGGTGCTCAGGCCGAGAAACACGGTAATGGCAAGAAATCCGACGACCCGAATTCGTTGGGCGCGGCGTAATTCGTTAACGTTCACTCTATTCCTCCCGAGCTTTGCGTCGAGCCTCGGCCTCGCTGTATTCGATCCAGGCAGCGGCACGTTGTGTGCCCCTCCGGCGGGTAAGCCGCACCATGAACCAGGCCAGGCCAGCGAGTAACAAGATGATGAGAGCGCCCCACGGAACGACGATCAGGTCGGTCTCGCGACTCGCGGTGGGAAGCACCCCGGGATTGATGGCTTGCGCGTCGATGGTTGCGGAGAGATTGATCTGCGCATTGAGGTACACCCACGGGCCGACACCCGGAACGGTCATGGTCAAGGTGCGGGTACTACCCGGCAGCATCTCCGGGATTTCTTCCCGACTCGTTGTGGAGAGCGGAATGCCGAAGATGCCACGTACGCGGGACACGGTCGTCGCGCCGAGCGCCACATTGCCGGTGTTGTTGAGCGTGACAGTAAGGGCTGTCGTGCCGGAAAACGGGTTCAGTTCGGCTTGGTAAGACGAGGCGATGCTGCTGATGGTCAGGCCAGCCTGAAGTTCGCCCTTGACGCGAACATACAGCCGAATTGCTACCCGTCGGTCCAGTGAAATTTGTCCGGACGGAGACAGCGCCGAAACAACTATTCCACCAGCGTGGTCACCAGGACTCGCGTCAGCGGGCGTCGTCACCGTGAACGGGATCACCTGAGATGCCCCGGGCTCCAGCGTCGCGGTGATCTGGGCAGCACCGTTGTCGAAGGTGACCCAGCGCCCGACGTCCTGCGGGGAAACACCCCCGTCCAGGAGTGAGAAAGCGCCGTCGCCGGCGTTGAAGGCGTCGGTAGCGTAGACGGTAACTGATTGGGCGGTCGTGCCGGTGTTCTGCACCAAGTACTCGTCGGAAACAACCTGTCCGGGATCCATCTGATAGCTGTACCGTGATCGGGATTGGTCGACCCCGCCATCGGCTGAGGGCGCACCCGCAATGCCGTCGGAATCGGCTGCCCAGGCACTCATGGCTCCTCCCGCTGTCATCCCAACGGTCAAACCCATGGTGAGGAGAGCTCCTGTGGCAACCAAGCCGAGTGGGCGGATATAGCGATGGATGATCACGCTGGACTTTCTCTTTTCTGCACAAATTTTGACAAGTGACAGCAGGGGAAGAGGCGCCCCGCGCCACCTCTTCCCCGCTGTCTGATCTGACTTCTACCGAACAGGTTCTACTTCGAGACGACCGTGAGGGTCAGCGTCGAGACGTAGGTACCTGCAGGCTTGTTGGCCGGTGCCACGAAGGTGAGGTCGGCGTTGAGCACCGTGTTACCCACCGTGTTTGCCGCTGCGCCCGAGGCGAAAACCGACGAGTATGTTGCCGAACCGGCCACCTGGGCGGTGCCAGCGGTGACTCCGGTCGCTTCGGACGAGACGATCTTGGGGAGCAAACCGAGCTGCACCTTGCTGATCGTGTTTGTGGCGTCACTCGAGTTGACGAAATCGGCGACGCTGGCGTTTAGGTCCCACCCACTGCGGCTGAAGCCACGACCGTCGGCGACGGTGACGTTACCCAAGGTGCCCGTAGTGGTGGACTTGTTGTTGACCAGTGTCGGGGAGGCGAATACCGCCGCGGCTCCGACGGGAACGCTGAGGCTGAGCACTCCGTCGGTGCTGCCGACTGTCTGCGGCGCCAGCGCGACGCTGCCGGTGGTGCCGGCAGGTGCAGTCGGTGTCGGGGTAGGCTCAGCAGTTTCCGTCACTGCCGCCATCGTGTACGAGCCGGTACCGGCGGTCATGGTGATCGTTCGGTAGAACGCACCCACGACGGTGTTGCCGTTGTTGTTCGTGCACGCGATACCGAGGCTGTACGTTCCGCCGTTCGACTTGACCATGCCGGGGTTGCCAGCGGTCAGTGCCACGTCGGGGGTCAGGGTTGCCGCGATCACGTTTTTGGTTCCGGCGGCAAAACCGCTATCGCCATATGCACTCCATGAGGCCTTGGTTCGCTCGTTTCCGGCCGCTGCCACGAAGATGTAAGCGTCATCGGCCGCGGTCGGACAGGTTGACGGCGCATCATACGAGATCTTGTTACCGGAGCCGAAGCTGTCGCCGGCCCAGGTGAAGGCCGTGGACGGATCGGTAACCAGCGCAGGAGTGAAACCGTTACCAGCGTTTCCACCGTCGTAGACATAGAGCGCCGCATCGGACCCGTTAGTCTGCACCACGGCCGAGGCGACCGCGGTTGCACCAGCCACGAGGGCCAGGGAGACAACCCCGACGGCGGCGAAACGCATTTTCTTGTTCATTTTCATTTTTTGACCTTCCCGTTGTCAGTCGCGATGAATTAGGCGGTCTTGGCGACGCGGTAGGCGACGACACCGGAGGTGGGCGCGAGGAAGCCAAACTTCTTCTTGACGGCTCCCGCACGCGAGACAACGGATGACACGTTGGTGAGGGCTGTGGAATTGGCTGAGTTCAGCAGCGCGGCCAGGCCGGCATCGTACTTGGGATCTGTCGAGTCAACCCGAGCATTCTCTACGACCAGAAAAGTGTCGCGGCCCCAGGTGGTGTCTGCGTAGTAGGGAGCGTTTGGAACCATCGTCGAACCAGTTCCAGTGACCGGATCAACGCCGGACACGAGGGAACCGAGTGAGCCGGTGCCACGCTTGTCGTAGCTGGCGCCGGTGTTCATGGCAACCCAGCGCGACACGGCCATGGGCATAACGGACTCGGCGGTGAGCGTCGTCGCGTCGTGCTCCTGACCTTCAACGACACAGCCCGCTTCGCCGATGGTCTTCATCAGCGCTTCGGTCGAGCCTATCTTGGCCAAAAAGTCCTTGCGGGTACCGGACCCAGCCTGCGGGATGATCGGAGTGACGGTGACGCCACCGATTTGGAAGCCAGGGGAGCATTCGTACAGGCTCTTCATCTGTGACGCAGTCAGCCCGTCGAGACCCGTCGCCAAGCCCTTATAGGCATAGGCGATCGCGTCGCGGCCAAACGGGACGTAGAGCAGTTCGCCGGCGTTGTTGACGGTGCCACCGCTGGATGACCGGGCGATGTCAACCAGACCGGTGATGACCACGTTTGCCGGGCCGCCGGCGGTGGCGGATGTGTAGGCGGCACCGTCACTCGAGCGGCTGAGCGCTTTGACGCCGTCGCTGGAGCCGTTGGGTCGGCCAAACCGGGTTCCGGAAGACTTCGTGATGATATATGGAGAACCAGTGGCATCAAACGAGCCAATAGTGGTGTTATTGACCGTGGAACGAACGCTCGAGCCGGTGATGAGTGTTCCATTGGCGAGTGCGTTGACGACATCTTCGAGGGTGTCAGAACCCACGATGGAATAGCTGTTGGAAACGGGCTCGGCGTGGGCCGGAGCGGTGATGGCAAAGCCTGAAACGGCAACGCCGACTGTTGCGCAAAGAGCAATAGCCTTCTTCGAAATCACTGTGATGCCTTTCGGTTTCTTACATTGAAATGAACCCGATTGAGTCCATTTTTCCTAACCGATTCGACCTGAACTACGAATCAGGTCGAATGGTCAAGCCTGAACGCCTCAGAATCGTCTCTTGAAGCGCGAAATCATGGGGACTGCGCCAGCAGCCGCTAGGCCAGAAAGCAAGCCAGCCGGAATGGCCAATCCGGCTGGCCCTGTTTGCGGGTCCAGAGGAGTGGCCAGGCCGAACAACGGTCCGGCGGCGGCACCACTGACCACTGGGTCCGTCACCACCGGCACAGTCACGGATGCGCCGGACGACTGGGCCGTGCCGGTTCCTGCTGCGGTGGTTACGGCTGTCGTTGTCGGGGTGACGTTCATGACGGGCGCCGCTAGGGGGCTAATGCCCTGCTCAATGGCGGTGGCTGCGGCCTGTGCCTGCGTTACCCAGCTGGCCGGCAGCGGCGCGTACCCCTCGGGCAGTTGCCCGATCTCCGCCCCCGATACCTGTCCGGCACCGGCGGCGTAGCGAATCATATTGGCGTACTTTGCACGGAGAACGGAATCGGTCTGCAACGGGTTGAGCGCAGCGTAGACGGGCATAGCCAGGGGATAAGCATTCGATGCCGCAATCGCAGCGGAAGAATCCGGATCAAGTTCCAGAACCTTCGGTTGAGCGGCAGATGGAGTCATCGCCGAAGCTGCGGCGGTCAGCGATGCCTCCGTCGGCGCAACGTACTCGCCGGCCGAATTCAGCAGGGACGCGGTGACATTCTGGTAGCGGGCGGCCGCGGCCGTCGTCGTCAACCCCAGAACACCCTGTTCGCCGACCAGGCTGCGAGCGGTCTTGGCATATTTGGGCGGGGTGTACGTCGTATCCCAACCGCCGAGCAGCTGGCCATCACCCCGAAGGGTCAGGTAGGCGCCATTCTCAAAGGCCGAGGTGTACGGGCGCCAGGTCACGAGATTGACCGGGCCCTCCCCGTTGGACCCCATCGTCCCGGCCTTCTCAACCGGGTCCGCCTTGGGAAAATTGTCTCGCGGCAGACTCAGGCCGATTGTGCTGGGGTTCAGCGTTGCACTCGTGGAAAACCACGGGTTCACGACCATGCCCCAGGGATCGGGTGTTCCGGCGAGGAAGGCGACGGCGTCTGGATCACTCAAAACGTAGCGCCACAGGGCAACAGCCAGGTCTGATCGGCCGGAGGGAACCAGCAGATCAGCTAACGACGTGCTGTTCAAGTCTTGTGAAGCCCATTCCTCATCGTTGATCGTGAGGAAGTCTCGATCCCGCGTGAGGTTTGCGGCATTTTTACCTTGGTCCAGATAGCCGTTGTAATTCACGTGGCCGAGGTCAGCCCCGGGGGGCAGGGAAGAAATATACGACGAGGTCAACAGCTTGGCCACGAGGCGCGGGGTGAGCTTGAGACTCGTAAATGCCTGGGTCTCCCGGTCTTTGTATTCTTGTTTGATGCCGTCTATCGGGGTGACGCGCCGGTCGACGGCAAACGAGATCGACAATCCCGAGATTCCGACGGGGGCGTATTGCAGCGGGTCGGGGGCCCCGTTCAGGGTCTCGGTGCTCAACGGCCGCGACGTGAGCGCCAGCGGACTGGGCGCGGTCTTGCTGGCCTTCACTGCGGCATCCGCTTCATTGCCCGTGCTCAAGACGAAGGCAGAGTTCGTGGCGCCCGCGCACAGGTTGGGCTGCCACGACGCGATCGCTCCGCTGATTAGTTCGCTACCAGAGAGTGCGGCCTCGGCCCCACCGATTTCACAACGGATGCCCACCGGCTTGAAATCCAATTTGACGGCAACATGGTGCTGCCAAGCGTCCCAAAACAGCCCGGGTCTGATGATGCTCGTCACTCCAGAGTCGCCCGTTCCACGCGGTATCACGACCAACCAGCAGGATTTCCCGACAATGGGCTGACCGCTCACAATGATCGGTTGGCCGCATCCCAGCCCCGGGGACTCCATCGACGTTTGCACCTCGAACTTCACGGAACCGGCTCCGGTGTCATCGGCGCCAGCCCACTTGATTTCATTCGACGTGAACTGGGTGAAGAATTCGTTGGTGTTCACGTCAATGGACGTATCGTGCTTGAGTACGCCCTGGGCGTTAGGTACCACTGACGCAACCGTTTCACCGCTGGCGGCCCGGAATGGAATGGACGTATACGTTGGCGACAATCCCCCGGTGCCCTTCGCGGTGTACTGCACATCCTCGGGCGCGATGCTCTTGAGATTGAACTCCTCGTCGCTGGGGTCAGTGACGTTATCGAGCACGTTGGAGTCGCGCCCCGCATTGGGGAAGGCGCCATACTGGCACGTCGTTCGGTCGGGATGTCCAGAGTTCAGCGGGTCGTCGCCCCAGCACTGGGCGATCTGCATGAAGTTTTCGCCGCCAACATTCCCCTGCGGTCGCACCGATTTCTTGCCACCAGTCCAACTCACTAAAATCCCCTGTGAAACCAGGTCGGTGGTCTTTGACACCGTCACCGCGAGGTCGGGGAACGGCGCATTGTCGTAGTCGAGGTCGAAACTCCGGGCAGCGACGGTGACAGCACTCGAGGTGGAGGCCTCGGCCGGTGTCGGTACCAATACCGACATCAACGACACTCCCAGGCCGACGATCAATCCAACGACCATTCCGGTGGCAGCAGCACGAGTCGCCGTGGACCGCCCTAAAAACAGACGCCGTTGGCCAGACTTCAGCGCGCTCATTTGACCGCTCCCGGTGCCGACTTGCGTTTCAATCGCGGCCAGATGAGCGGCGGCAGCAATGCGGCCGCCAGGAGAAGAACAGCCGCAAAGAGCATGGTCGACTGTCCAGCGCCCCAGGCGGAAGACGCCAGGGTGAACGGTGCGGCCACCGCAGCCCCTGAGATACCGGTTCCGCTGATCAGGGTGCCGTTTTCGTCGTAGCTGGCCGTCACTCCGGTGGTCGCACTGGCGGGCGCGGCGGTTGAAGCAACTGAACCGGCCACGGCGTTGGAGGCGCTGCCGCCAGTACCGGCACCCGAGATGGGCGTCTCGGCCAGGGACCCGCCAGTGCCAGTGGTGCACTGGTTTGCGCCCACCTTGTCGCATTCAGCCGGCTGCGGCGCGGTCAGTGCGAGCTGGTTGCTCGATGGGGAGTCGCCGGGCTTGAAGGTGGGGTTGTTGCAGGCTGCGGGGTCCGGTGCTGGCGCGGAACCGGGAATGCGTCCGATCTGTGCGAAGCCGGCGAGCACCAGGTTCATCGGCAGCGGCGAGTAGCCGAGGGCCTCAGCCTGCTGCTGGCCCTCACACAGCAGGTAGCTGGCGAACGCACCGAGCGTTGCACCCTTATTGGCCGTGAAGACTCCGCCGGCAACCACCTCGGTGGGCACAATCATGTAGGAGTAACTCGAGAGTGGGTAGGTGCGCGGGTCCGTGTTGTTATACACGCCATCCAGAATCTGGGTGAGGTAGTCGGGGCCGGGCGTGCTGTTGATCTGAGCCTGCATAAGGTCGACGGCTACGCTCGGGGCGGTCGGCTCGACATAATATCCGGCGGTATTGAGTACCTTGGCCACCGGAAATCCCGATTCGAGGGCATAGGAGTATTCGACATAGGTGATGGCGCCTTCGCCGTAGTCCTGGCTGACATAGCCGGCGACGCCGGAAGAACCACTCTGGCCCTTCATGTTTCCGGTGAGTGGATACTGCGAGGTGAGTCCGCACGGGGTTGCCTTGCCAACGGATGCGCAGTACGAGTTCCACAGGTCAGTGTGCTGCTTCGACATCCATAGGGTGAACTGCGCCGTTGAACCGGAGCCGTCTGAGCGCACCACCGGCACGATGCCCTTGTCCGGCATGGACAGGCCCGGATTGTCGGTGGCGATGGCCGGATCGTTCCAGTTAGTGATGACTCCGGTAAAGATCTTGGTGATCGTTTCACCGCTTAGGCGCAGGTTAGATACCCGTACGCCGCCAATCTTCAAGTTGTACATAAAAGACGAACCACCGGCCACAATCGGCATGTATGCAAAACCTCGGGTGGGCACCTCTGGTGCCGATCCGTCTTCGGGCTTCGACTGAAAGGGAATCTCACTGACCGCGTAGTCCACAGTGCCAGCGGCGAAGTCTCGACGTCCGGCCGATGACCCCACCCCCGAATAGTTCACTTTCATTCCATAGTTGGCGGCGACATTTGAGCGCCACTGATCGAGGGCGTTCTGCGACCAGGTGGAACCGGTACCGGTGATCGGATCGTAGGTGACAGCCTGGGCGGGAACCACGTTCGCCACACTCGCTGCGACGATGAACGCAATGCTCACCGTGCGGGCTACGCGCGCCCAGAAATTTTTTCGCGTCACGATGACGACTCCTCTTTTGGTAATGCAGGACGATCTGGTGCTGCGGGAAGGTCGGAAACTGGGTCCGCGTCCGAAGCAGGCGCCGAGGTCAGCAACAAACGACGATCCGCCGCAATCGTGATGCGCTGCTCGTCGCGAGCGGATGCCGCCAGCATCCGGCGCTGCTGGCCGTGGGACAGTTCTCCCGGCCCACGGCCACCGATCAGTCGGGCCGCTGCGAATAGGGCCAGCACGAGCAGGATCAGAACGGCCGCGGTACCGAAACCGCGCGCAATCATGTTCGGTTCTGGCGACTTGACGAAGTCAAAGACCTGCAACGGCAACGAGATCATGGGGCCAGAGAACGGGTTGAGATTTGTCATCGCGGTGACTCCGGAGGTCAGCAGCACCGGCGACGTCTCGCCAATGCCGCGCGCCGTGCCGAGGATGACGGCCGTCGCCAACCCTGGTCGAGCCGTGGGCAGCACGATATGCCAGACCGTGCGCCAACGGGTAGCGCCCAAAGCGTAGGCCGCTTCGCGCAGGTTCCCAGCGACCAGTCGCAGCACAATGTCGGAGGCGCGAATGACGATGGGCAACATCATGACGGTGATGGCCATGGCCGCCGCAAATCCAGAACGCTGGTGCGTGATCAACACGATGATCGCCGAATACACGAACAGACCAGCCACAATCGATGGCAACGCCGTCATGGCGTCGGCAACGGTTCGAACGAACTTCGCGAAGCGCCCACCGATCTCGTTCAAGAACAACGCGGTGAGAATGCCCAGCGGAATAGTGATCGTCAGGGCGATGCTGATCTGTATCAAAGTACCGAGAACAGCGTGCAGGATTCCGCCCACGGAGAGCGGATCGAGCGGACCAGCCAATTCCATATTCTCGATGAAGAAGTTGAGGTGCGGCAACGCGTTTTGCCCACGTACCAGGGTGTAGGCGACGACGAAGATCAGGGCGCCGAATAGGACCACGCCGGCGCTGGCTAAGAGCACCGAAACTACCCGGTCCTTGATTTCCTCGCGGTCCGCCTTCATCCCCACCAACACGGCGTAGAAAGTGATGAAGAGGATGAATGACACGATAGTCCAACCCACTCCGCCAGACAGCGGGGTAAACCAGCCGAAGAGCAACGTTCCCACAGCGATGCCGGCTACGGCAGCGCCAATGAGATCGAAGCGATCGTCGAGGCGCACGGCTCGAACCCGTCGACGCGGCCCGATCTCAATCCCCTCCGATGCGGGAATAATTGTGGTCGTCCTGGTTGGTGCCGTGCGGGGAGTGAGCGTGTCAGTGAGCATGCTTAGGCCTCACTATCGGCGCCGGAACGCGAACGGGCCACGATAGACGAAGCGGTGTAGTTGACCATCAGGGTAATCAAAAAGAGCACGAGGCCCGCCGCCATGAGCGCCGAGAGACCAAACTCACTCGACTCGCCGTAGCGCAGCGCGATGAGCGCAGACACCGAGTTACTGCCGGTCTTGAGCACCTGCCAGTTGATCGTGAAGATGGGCGAAATGATCATGTAGACGGCAATGGTCTCCCCGAGTGCTCGGCCGAGGCCAAGCATCGTTCCACCGATGATTCCACCGCGGCCAAACGGCAGAACAACGGAGCGGACCATACCCCAGCGGGTCGACCCGAGGGCGAAGGCAGCCTCACGCTCGCCGTTCGGGGCCTGCGAAAAGGCCTCACGCATAACGGATGTCTGGGTCGGTACGACCATCAGGCCCACGACGATTCCGGCGATGACGGCCGATGACGTGAAGGCGCTGGCTTCGGTCAAGACCTGACCGGAGGCATCCGTCACTTGAAAGAAGGGAATCCAACCGAAGTAGGTCGAGATCCAGGAAGCCACCGGAATGACGTTGGCCTGCAGGAAGAAGACGCCCCAGAGTCCAAAAACAACGCTGGGCACGGCCGCCATCAGGTCGACCAGCGTGATGAGGGTCTTGCGCAGCTGGCCCTGGGCAATCTCGGAGATGAGTAGTGCCGTGCCGAGGGCGAGCGGTACGGCAACGCACATCGCAATCAGGGCGATAGTGATGGTGCCAAAGAGGATCGACGCGATTCCGAAGACCTGGGTTTCCGGTGACCACTGCTGTTCGACCAGAAAGGAGAACCCTGACACCTGCAGGGCGCTGCTCGCCCGGAGCGAGAGGAACAGCCCGACGGCAAGCATGATACCCACCGTGGTCGCACCAGCCGTGACTGCGACCGACTTGAACACGGAGTCCGAGCCCGATGGCCGCGGAAGCAGAGACCGGCGCGGAGCATCGTCGAAACCGGGTGTCCAGCCCACCGACGTGGTCGGCTGGCCGAGCGGCTCAGTGGGGTTAGTCGTGGTCACGATGCGTCCTCAGTCAGTCTCGGAAAGTGGCTGAAACAGTAGGAGCTTCGTGGCCTGAGGTCGATTTTGATTTTGGAAAGTGAACAGCAGGTGTCAACTGGGTGATCCACTGGTGATCTACTGGTGATGGGAATACGTGCAGCGTCCGCTGAAGGTGAGAGACTCAGCCCGTGAACATTGTGGGTGTCGGAGTAGTGGTCTGCGTCGGGATTGGCGTGGGCGTTGGCGTGACCTCGGGGGTGTGAATGGGGGTCGGTTCCGGACCTGTTGACACCACTATCGTGACGATCTCGCCCAGTCGATGCACGATCCCCTCGCCGGGTTCGCTCGTCACAACCGTGCCAGGAAATGAAGCTGCGTTGGCCCGAAAATCGATCTGTGTGAGGAATCCCGCAGCCTGTAGCACGGTCATGGCGCCATCGGGCGAGCGGTTTGGAAGGGAGGGAATCAGGTTGAACCCCGAGGCGATTGTCAAGTCGATGGCCCCGCCGGAAACCACGCGAGTGCCCGCTACCGGTGCGAGCGCCAGCACGCTGTCACCTGGATTCGCTGAATTCTCCAGGGTGAGTGTTCCCACTCGCAGCCCCGCAGCTTCGAGCACAGCTTTAGCCGCCGCAAGGCTGAGGGACTCCAGCTCCGGGACGACGATCGAGGCAGCAACTGGGACCAGAGCCTGCTGCACCGGGGCAGCCACTGGCGGTGACACGCTGGGGGAAGCAACCGGGGCCTGGCTCGCGAAGTCATTTGCTGGCTGTCCCTGTCCTTGGGCAGCCAGCACCCAGCCCCCCGCCACGCAGGAGATGACGAGCAGAAGCGCAAGCCAACCAGCGAAACCGGGATGAGGCTGTCTCTGGCGCGAAAGCGCCCGCACGCCCGGCTCGTTGCCCCGAGCTGTCGCCGTCGCCGAGGTCAGCTGCTGCGCAAGAACAGAGGTGATCTGGTCGGCAGTGCCCAGTGCTGGCCCGGTGAGAATTCTGGTTCTCGCCTCCGTGCGGGAAATGCCCGTCGCTGCGAGCGATTCGATCGCCGAGAGCATGTCGCCGGCACTCGCAAACCGGCTTCCGCGATCCTTGAGCAGCGCCTTGACGACGATGCCATCGAGCGCGCGGGACACGCCCGACCTCACCACGGAAGGGACCGGGGGCGGAGACTGCGCGTGCGCGCGCAAGACTGCAGCAACCGTCTCTCGCGCAAACGGCGGCCGGCCGGTCAGGGCGAAGTAGAGCACCCCGCCCATCTGATAGATGTCGCCGCGTTCGTCGACCGCAAGTCCCTGCGCCTGTTCTGGTGAGAGGTAGTTCATCGTGCCGAGAACCCCCATCGGCTCGCCGTGTACGTCATTCGGCGCAGCCATTTCTGCGCTTACGATGACGGTGCTGCGCCCCGCAACGTCCGCCAGCCCGAAGTCGAGCAACACAACCCGTTCGGCCGATAGGGAACCGTCTGGTTCAGGCGCCACCATGATGTTGGCCGGCGACACGTCACGGTGGATGAGCCCCACGGAATGTACCGCGATAAGCGCCTGCAGCACTCCTCGAGCCATGGCAAGGGCATTACTGACAGATAGCGGACCATCTCTTTCCACTATCTCGGCCAGACTCGATCCAGAAGCAAGCGCCAGCGCAATCCAGGCTTGGGGTACGTCGCAAGGTTCCCCCGCGCTGTCCAGGTCACCGGCATCACAGTGCCGCACGTCGTCATCTCCCCCGATGTCGAGAACATTGATGACGTTCGGATGGCGTACCTCGGACGTCGCACGGGCCTCGGCGAAGAACGCCGCCCGGGACTCAATCGATCCGGACAGGTGTGGATGCAGAATCTTCAAAGCCACAGGCAGCCCCGAGACGACCTCGACGGCCGAGAAGACCGACGCTGTCCCGCCCGTGCCGAGCAGATCTCCGAGGCGATACCGGCCAGCGATAAGACCGTCAACGGAGGCATCCGTCATCGACGTTACCTACTCGAACGTCGCCGGGTCACCACGACAAGATTTTCGTCGCTTCTGCCTGCTTGCGTGGGCCGCCATTCTGTGGAACGGGCGCATCGGCTATGACCACCGCTTCGCCCAATGCCGCGATGGTTGCCGCCGCAGCTTCGAGGCTCGCGGCGGCAGCAGCAAACCAGCGACCGTTGGTCATCACGACTGTTTCGCCCAGCAATATGCAGAAACCGTGGGTTCCCGACGAGGGACCAATCACCGACGTAGCTCGCATTTCCGCCACGAGGCCCTGCAGTCGCAGAACGTGTGCCCGGGCACTCCCCAGCGAACTGTAGACCGACGCGCTGCGCCCGAGTTCTCGATTGTTGGGGGCGAGAAGGCGCCATAGTCCGGCCTGAACGGCGGCAACATCGGGCAACGTCCGGGCAATTGCCGGGCGAGAGACGGGCGTGACCGACGGCGAACCGGCGCTGATTTGACCACGAAGAGTCGCCCAGCCCTGAAGTCGCGGATCAGCCAGTGTGCTAAATGCCGAGAACACGATGTGACTTTTGCCTGGCATGCTGGCTCCCGTTGACAATGAGCACACACCTTGTCCGTCTATGTGGTGCGACGACTGGAGTGAACCCGGCTAGACGAGAACTTTCCGTCGCAAAGGTTGCGATTAGTTGGCTGACAGGTTGCCGGAAGATGAACGACGGGTGACTAATCGGAGCACCAGGGTCGTGTGGTCTCGGCAGCTACCGGCGCAGGGCTTTGCGCGCGAGGTAGTTCCCTAAGAATTGGACGAGCTGAACCAGCACAATGATCAGCAACACGGCGGCCCAGGTCACGATGGGGTTGAACTGCCGGTAGCCGTAGAGTAGGGAGAAGCTTCCCAAACCGCCGCCGCCGACGTAGCCGGCGACCGCTGACATGTCCACGAGCGCGACAAAGATGAACGTGTAGCCAAGGATCAGCGGTCCGAGCGCTTCGGGCAGCAATACCGTGAAGATGATGCGAATCGGCCCAGCTCCGACACTGCGCGCTGCGTCGATCACCCCGGGCGTCACCGTGAGCAGGTTCTGCTCCACGATGCGGGCCATGGCGAAGGACGCCGCGAGCGCGATGGTGAAGATGATCGCGTTATTGCCGATACCGCTGCCGGTGACAGCCCGAGCAAGCGGCTGCGCTGCGGCGAGAAATATAATGAACGGAATCGGGCGAACAAAGTTCACGAGCAGGTTGAGCACAAAAAACAGCGGTTTGTTCTCCAGGATGCTGCCAGCTCGGGTGAGATAGAGCCCGAGCCCGATCAGCAGTCCGCCGAGGCCGCCAAAAAACAGGGTGAGTGCGACGATGTAGAGCGTCTCGTAGGTGGCAGTCCAGAGTTCAGGCAGCAGATCGATCAGGGCATCCATGTCAGCGCACCTCCGTGACGGTCGTGAGCGTTCGAATATGCGCGAGCACGGTGTCGATAACCGGATCAGCTCCCGTGAGGGCGAGGGTCAGATGCCCGAACGGGCGCCCCTGAATCTCATTGATGCCGCCGTACACGACCTCAAATGCCACGCCCGCCCTCGACAGCTCGCCGAAGACGGCCGTCTGATCGACCGCGCTGTCGCGAAAAGCGAGGGTGACGATGCGTCCACTGTGCCGCGCGCGCAGCACCGCGAGCTCGTCGGGCGAGGGAACCCCCTTCACCACCGTCGAAACGAATCGAGCGGATGCCGCCTGTTGCGGATCCGAGAACACATCGAAGACGGGTCCGCGCTCGATAACCCGACCCTGGTCCATCACTGCGACCTTGGTCGCGATGGTTTGGATGACATCCATTTCGTGAGTGATCACGATGATGGTGACCCCGAATTCTGCGTTCACGCGTTTGAGCAGCGCGAGCACCTCATGCGTGGTTTCCGGGTCGAGGGCGCTTGTCGCCTCGTCGGCGAGCAGAATGCTCGGCTGCGTGGCGAGGGCGCGGGCGATGCCCACCCGCTGCTTTTGACCACCGGAGAGCTGGTCCGGAAATGACCCTGCCTTATCGGCGAGGCCGACGAAGTCGAGCAATTCGGCCACGCGGGCGGCGCGCTGCTCCTTGGGATGACCAGCCACTTCAAGCGGATAGGCCACGTTGCGGGCTACCGTGCGGGAACCGAGCAGGTTGAACTGTTGAAAGATCATGCCAATGCCGAGGCGCACCTGGCGCAGCTCACGCTCCCGCAGGGCCGCGATGTTTTGCCCGTTCACCCAAATCTCGCCGGAGGTGGAGTGTTCGAGCGCGTTGACGAGCCGCACCAGGGTACTCTTGCCCGCACCGGAATAGCCGATGATGCCGTAAATATCGCCAGCCTCAACATCAAGGCTGACACCGTCGATCGCCGTGACGCTCTCGCCGTCTTTGGTCGTGGGCGGGTATACCTTGCCCACGTTGCGCAGACTAACTACAGCCATCCGTTTGCCTCGCTCATTTCATACTTATAGCGCTGAACACAACAGCGCAGTCCGGGCCTCAAGCTCCCCGCGGACTGCGCTGTTCCCAGAACTGATGTCTATATTTGGAGGCTGTCTACTTGGCGGCCTTGATATCGGCCTGAACCGTCGCGAGCGACGCTGCCAGGTCGGCCGCCGGAGTGGTCACCATCTCGGCGGTGTCACCGGAGACAGCCATTACGCCGTCCTGTACGTCCTGGGAGTTCTGGTAGATCTCGATGAGCTTCAGGAACGTCTCGTTATTCTTGTCTACGTCACGCGAGACGAAGATGTTGATGTAAGGCAGTGCCTGGGGGTCGGTTGCGTCGTCGGTCGCGATGGCATCCTCGAATTTGAGTCCACCCTTCTCGGCGAAGTCATTGTTGATGACCGCGGCGGCGACGTCGGGCAGCGAGGCTACAGTGAGCGACGCTTCGAGGGCTGTGACCTTGACCTTTGAGGCCGCTTCGTCGATGTCGTCGAGGCCCGAGAAAATCGAGCCGCCGTCTTTCAGCACGATAAGACCGTTGGACTGAAGAACGACGAGCGCGCGAGCCTGGTTGCTATCGTCGTCGGGCACTGCGACGGTGTCGCCCTTGACGATGTCGTCAATACTGCCGTACTGCGTCGAGTACAGACCGAGCGGGTAGATCGCCGTAGCACCGATCGGGGCGAGGTTCTCGTTGCTCGCCTCGTTGTACTCGGCGAGGTAGACGATATGTTGAAACTGATTGATGTCAATCTCGCCAGCGGCGAGGGCCGGGTTCAGCTGTGGGTACTGCGCAAAGTCGACGATCTCGATCTCAATGCCCTCGGCCGCGGCGGCCGCGGTGTAAACCTCCCAGTACGGGTCGCTTGCTCCGACGACGCCGATCTTGATGGCGTCGCCGTCGGTGCCGGCGGCCGGCCCTTCGGAGGCCCCGGCGCAGCCGGCCAGCAGGGCGACTAGCGGTACGACGGCGAGTGCGGCGAGCACGCTCTTAATAGTGGCAGTCTTCTTCACGATGATTCCTTCAGGTGAGTTCAGTTTCAGATGGCATGGGTATTGCCTGCAGCGGATACCCCCGCAAACGAAATAACGCATCATTTCGACTGTTTGCGGGCACGTAAAACCCACCAGTCAAACAAGGGGATGTGCCCACGCGGGGCGATGTACCGCGGCTGCGCAGGTACCCCTTAACGATACGTGCCGAAGCTGCGACGCGTGGGCTGCTTCGACACACTGCGTCACAGCTTCTGCGACATCAACCCTCGATCAACTCGGTAAGTTCGACCCAGCGGGTTTCGAGCGCTGCGATGGTCTCTTCGAGTTCGGTCAATTTCATGCCGAGGGTACCGAGACCGGCAAAGTCCGACTGATCATGTGCGGCCAACTTCTCGTGCTTCTGCGCAATACGTTCCTGCAGCTTGACCATCTTTCGGTCGATCGAGCCAAGCTCCTTCTGGGCGTTGCGCAGTTCGGCCCCACTCAAGGTGGGAACATTCTTGGTCTTGCTCGAAGCATCCGTCGGCGAACCAGCTGCCGGACCGGCAACGGCCTGACGGCGCACCTCGAGGTACTGGTCGACGCCGCCGGGCAGGTGACGAAAGTCGCCATCCATGACCGCGTACTGATTGTCGGTGACGCGCTCGATCAGGTACCGGTCGTGCGAGACGACGAGAAGGGTGCCGGGGAAGGAATCCAGCAGGTCTTCCATGGCGGCGAGCATGTCTGTGTCGAGGTCGTTGGTGGGCTCGTCGAGAATGAGCACGTTGGGCTCGTCGAGCACGATCAGCAGCAGTTGCAAACGACGCTTCTGGCCACCGGAGAGGTCCTTGACCTGGGTGGTGAGCTGGGCACTGAGAAAGCCCATGCGTTCGAGCATCTGACCGGGTGTGATCTCCTTGCCGCCGGCCATGTAGCTCGTCTTCTGGCGGCCGATGACGTCGCTCACGCGGTCGTTGCGAATCTCATCGAGTTCGAACAGCTGCTGGGTGAGCACGGCGACTTTGATGGTCTTGCCGCGCTTCACGTGGCCGGTCGTGGGTTGCAGGGTGCCGGCGACCAAGTTCAGCAGGGTGGACTTACCGGCACCGTTGACGCCCATGATACCGGTGCGCTCACCCGGCGCGATGCGCCAGGTGATGTCGTTCAGCACGGTCTTGTCGCCGAACTTCACACCGATGTCGATGAGGTCGACGACGTCCTTGCCGAGACGCTGCATGGCCATCGACTGCATCGAGACAGTGTCGCGGGGCGGCGGCTCGTTTTCAATCAGCACGTTGGCAGCATCGATGCGGAACTTGGGCTTCGCTGTGCGGGCCGGGGCGCCGCGGCGCAGCCAGGCAAGCTCCTTCTTCATGAGGTTCTGGCGTTTGGATTCGACCACGCTACTCATGCGGTCACGCTCGACGCGCTGCAGAATATAGGCGGCGTAGCCTCCCTCGAAAGGCTCGATCAGGCGGTCGTGCACCTCCCAGGTGATGTTGCAGACCTCGTCGAGGAACCACCGATCGTGGGTGACGACCACGAGTCCGCCGCTCTGAGCGGCCCAGCGGGTCTTGAGATGGCCGGCGAGCCAGGAGATACCCTCCACGTCGAGATGGTTGGTGGGCTCATCGAGAAAGATCACGTCGTAGTCGCCGATGAGCACGGCGGCGAGGGCTACCCGTCGGCGCTGGCCACCGGAGAGGTCGTCGACGAGGGCGTCCCACGGGATATCTCGAACCAAGCCGCCGATGACGTCGCGCACCTTGGCGTCGCCCGCCCAAACATGTTCTTCGATGCCGCCGACTATGGTGTGTCCGACGGTCTGACCGGAGGCAAGATCGTCGGACTGGTCGAGCGTGCCGATGGTGACGCCGCGCCGACGGGTGACCCGGCCCTCGTCGGGCTCCATCCGGCCGGCCAAGAGGCGCATAAGAGTGGACTTGCCGTCGCCGTTCTTGCCGACGACGCCGATACGGTCGCCTTCGTTGAGGCCGGCGGTAACGCTGTCAAAGATGACGCGGGTGGGAAATTCGAGGTGCAGGGACTCAGCCCCGAGAAGATGTGCCATAGCCTCCGAGTTTACGGCACGCCGCAGCCCTCAAATCAGCCAGCACGACTTCTGTACCTTGCCACCATGCTTCGCAGCTCCCCCGGAATGACGCGGGCGTTTCGCAACTGTCCAGCAGATTGCAGGAGTTATGCCGGGAGGGGCTAGTCATTGATCAAGCGAGCGCCATGCACGGGACCAGTGGCTCGCACGACGCGCAAGCGGCTGGCGGAGAGCGCGACCTGCAATTCGAGCGCGCTGTCGGCATCCGCTACCAGAAAGGCAACCGTTGGGCCGGACCCGGACAGGATGCCGGCGAGCGCGCCATTCTCTTCACCGAGCTGTAATACCTTGCCCAGGCCCGGCGCGAGGTGCAGCGCGGGGGCCTGCAGGTCGTTGTGCAGAACGTCAGCGAGCATGTGCGGGTCGCCGGCCCGCAGTGCCTGTAGCACATTCGCGTCGACAGACGGCTGATGCTGGGCCGGGAAGATGTCTTGTGCGTGGCGGTCGCGGTGCCGATCGAGTTCCTGATAGACACCGGGCGTGGACATGCCGAAATCCGCCAAGGCGAGGACCCACTGAAACTTCCCCTTGGCCAGGGCCGGGCTGAGCTGGTCGCCGCGGCCGGTGCCGATGGCGGTGCCGCCGGTGAAGGAGAACGGCACATCGGCGCCGAGTGTAGCCGCGATGGTGAGCAGTTCATCCTTGGTGGCGGTGGTGCCCCAGAGCGCGTCGCAGGCGAGCAGGGTGGCCGCGGCATCGGCCGATCCGCCGCCCATTCCGCCAGCGATCGGCACGTTCTTTTCAATCTCGAGGTGCACACCGCCGCGGTAGCCAGCCTTGCGAGCGAGGGCCCGAGCTGCCTTAATAGCCAGATTCGTTCCGCCAGTGGCGAGCCCGGAGGTGTCGATGCTGCCGCTGAATTCGACCGAGAAGTCGGTAGCGGGGCTGGCACGCACCTCTTCGAACAGGGAGACTGCTTGATAGGCGGTCGCGAGGTCGTGGTAACCGTCTTCCATGACGGCACCGACCTTGAGAAAGACGTTGATTTTGCCGGGGGCCCGCGCGTGCACAACAGGGGCCCCCACAGTCGTCGTCATGCGTTAAACCTAGCCCAGCTGCATGGCCGCTATCGACGCAGCGACCACCAGCCGCGCCTGCAGCGCCACCTTGGCCGGAACAACATCGGCGGAGTCGCCCAGCCGCTGGTGGGTGAGCAAAACGGATGTTCGGTCCGCTTTGCTCGGGCTAGCCGTCGCCAGCACCGTCTGTCCGCCGTCCAACGCCCACCGGGCAGTCAGGTCATTCATGGCCCGACTTTCCGATTGCGCAGCCCGCAGCGGTGTGTCTGACACACCGAAACGCTATCAAGCTGCCCCGTTCGGCGCAAAACTTCGAGTCAACGGGTTTCTAAAGTTGGTGCACCGTGCCGTGCAAGTCTTCTAGTTCTCGGTCCAGACGCGGGCGATGGCGAGAAAGTCGTGCACGGTCAGCTGCTCGCCGCGCGTCGTCGGGTCGATTCCAGCGGCCGTCATGACAGCGGATGCCGCACTCGAATCCCCGAGAACGACAGAGAGTGACTGCCGCAGCATCTTGCGACGCTGCTGAAAGGCCGCGTCGACGAGCGCGAAGGTCTTGAGGCGCAGTGCTTCGGATTCGAGGGGAGCCTCGCGGCGTTCAAAGGCGATCAGGATCGAGTCGACATTGGGTACCGGCCAGAACACCTGACGGCTTACCTTGCCCGCGGTGCGAAAATGGCCATACCAGGCAGCCTTCACGCTCGGGCTACCGTAAACCTTGCTGCCGGGCGGGGCTGCGAGACGCTCACCAACCTCGGCCTGCACCATGACAACACCGGCCCGAATAGATGCGAAGCTCTCCAGCAGGTAGAGCAACACCGGCACCGAGACGTTGTATGGCAAATTCGCGACGAGCCGGGTGGGGTCTCCGGGCAGCTTGGTGATCTTCAGTGCGTCCGCGCGGATCACCGTGAGCTGGGCATCCGGCTGCATCAATTCGACGGTGAGCGGCAGCTGCTCGGCCAGTCGGTCGTCGATTTCGACGGCGACGACGCTGGCGCCGATTTCGAGCATGCCGAGGGTGAGCGAACCGAGTCCGGGCCCAACCTCGACGACGGTGTCGCCGGGTGCTACGGCGGCGACCTTAACGATTCGCCGAACGGTGTTGCCGTCGATGACGAAGTTTTGGCCGAGCTTCTTGGTGGGGTTGACGCCGAGCATCTCGGCGAGGTCGCGAATCTCGGCCGGGCCGAGGAGGGTCTTCGTCGGCTTCTTCAGGATGGCCGGGTCAGCCGGCAGCTGCGGCGTCGGAGCGGGTTCGGCCGCTGCCACCGTGACGCGCGGGGCGACGGGAATGTGCTCCGCGGAGTGACGGCCGGTCATGCCAGGCCGCCGAGCGGAGGCGGGGCGGAGTTCTGCTCGTCGATGCGACCGGTTCCGGGCACGACCGACCGGGCGGCAAAGGCTGCGGTGACGGGCTCCGCATCCCAGCGGCCGTAGACCAGCTCGGTGTTGGCGGTGATTTGCGCGGCGAGCAGGGACACATCCGTTTCAAGGTGGGCAGCCATGCCACGCAACGTGTTGGGCAGTAGATACGGCGCGTTGGGCCGGCCCCGGTAGGGCAGCGGTGTGAGGAAGGGCGCATCCGTTTCAACCAGCAGCAGGTTGCGCGGCGCGGTGATCAGGGCGGCGCGCAGGTTATCGGCGTTTTTGAACGTGACGTTGCCAGCGAAAGACATGTACCAGCCTTGCGCGGCACACAGCCGAGCCATGTCGGCGTCACCCGAGAAGCAGTGAAAGACGGTGCGTTCGGGAGCGCCGACCCGAAGCAGCGTTTCGATCACGGCCTCATGGGCATCACGGTCGTGAATCTGCAGCGCCAGGTTGTTCTCCTTAGCGATACGAATGTGCTCTTCAAAGGAGCGAAACTGGGCGGCGCGGCCTTCTTCAGGCGTGCGAAAGAAGTCGAGTCCGGTCTCGCCGATGGCGACGACACGCGGCTGGCTGGCGAGTTGGTTGATCACCGCGAGGGCGTCGTCGAGGGTACCGGCTTCTTCAAGTGCAGGGGCCTCGTTGGGGTGGATGGCAACGGCAGCGAGCATGCGCGGCTCGATTAGCGCCGCGGCGGCCGACCAGCGTGACGTTTCCACGTCGCCGCCAACCTGGATCACGCCCCGCACTCCAACGCTCGACGCGCGGTCGAGCTGTTCCCGATAGCTGAGCGGATACTCACCGTCTGCGATTTCGAGATGGGTGTGGTTGTCGTAGATGGGAATCGTGAGCGGCTCGGGAAGCGGCGGGTAGCTCAGGTCACGGCCGGCAGTGTTTTCGCGGCGGCGAATGGCACTGCCGTAACCGTCGATGCCTCCGTCAAGCCCAGGCAAGTCATTAGGCATCGGTCGGCTCCACGATCGATTCGATGCGCGGGAACAGCGGTTCAAGGGCGCTGACCTGGGCGCCGCCAGTCCACTCCCAGGCCCGATCGAGGCGCTGGTCGGCGAGGGCGCCGTCGCCGCCGAGGGCGGTCCACAGCTTGCCGGTGGCGATGGGAATGACCGGCGAGAGCAACACGGTGAGGGTGCCGAGACCGCGCACGGCGGTGTGCAGCACTGTCTCCAGGCGGGCCCGGGTTTCCGGGTTCTTGGCCAGTGCCCACGGCTCCTGCAGGGTGATGTAGCCGTTGAGCTCGTCGACGAGTTCCCACACACTGGCGAGGGCGTCGTGGATGGCGAGGGTCTCGATGAAGGCACCGGCGGCATCCGTCACCCGTTTTTCCGTCGCCGCAATCACGAGGTCGTCGCCGGCGAGCTCGCGGGCGTCAGGCACGATGCCGTCGCAGTAGCGCACGACCATGGCGATCACGCGGGAGGCGAGGTTGCCAAAGCCGTTGGCCAGCTCGGACTGGTAGCGGGCCGAAAGGTCTTCCCAGCTAAACGATCCGTCCTGACCGAAGCTGATAGCGCGCATGAAGTAGTACCGAAAAGCGTCGGAGCCGAAGGTGTCTGTGATCTGGCTCGGGGCAATACCGGTGAGCTTGGACTTGCTCATCTTCTCGCCACCGACCAGCAGCCAGCCGTGGCCGAAAACCTGCTTGGGCACCTCAATTCCGGCGGCCATGAGCATGGCCGGCCAGATGACGGCGTGAAAACGCAGAATGTCCTTGCCGACGATGTGGGTGGCGGGCCAGCGGCTTGCAAATTTCTCATCATTCTGGCCGTAGCCGGCCGCGGTGATGTAGTTGAGCAGTGCGTCGAACCAGACGTAGACAACGTGGGACTCGTCCCACGGCACCTTGATGCCCCAGTCGAAGCTAGAGCGGGAGATGGAGAGGTCGCTCAGGCCGCGCTTGACGAAGGACATGACCTCGTTGCGGGCCGCTTCCGGCTGCACGAAGTTGGGGTTCTCTTCGTAGAGGGCGAGCAGCCGCGCGGCGAAGGCACTCATCTTGAAGAAGTAGTTCTTCTCGTGCAGCAGTTCGACCGGCTTGGAGTGGATCGCGCAGACCAGCTGACCGGCGTACTCGCCGGTGCCGTCGACGAGATCGGTGGTCTGCTTGTATTCCTCACAGCCGACGCAGTAGTAGCCCTCATACTCGCCGGTATAGATGTAGCCCTCGTCGTGCAGGTGTTGCAGAAACTTCTGCGCGTTCACCTCGTGGCGCTCGTCGGTGGTGCGGATGAAGTCGTCGTTGGCAATGTTGACGGTCTCCAGCAGCGGCTTCCACGCGGTCTCGACCAGACGATCGGCCCATTCCTTTGGTGTGACGCCGTTGGCGGTGGCGGTGCGCAGAATCTTCTGGCCGTGTTCGTCGGTGCCGGTGAGCAGCCAGGCGTCCCAACCCGACTGCCGGTGCCAGCGTGCAAGCACGTCGGCGGCGACTTCGGTGTAGGCGTGCCCGATGTGCGGCACATCATTCACGTAGAAAATGGGCGTGGTGATGTAAAAAGAGCCTGCGGACATGCGTTCATCTTATGCGGGGAGGGGCGAGCGTCTCGCCCCGTTACTCCCTGATCAACCCAGCGGAAAGGCCGATCGGTCGGGTTTCGGCGTGATCGCGCCGGTTTTGGCCTGCAGCGCGTGCTCGTAGAGTTCGCGTTTGCCGAGCCCGCTGGCCGCCGAAACGTCTGCTGCGGCCTCCTTCAAGCGGATGCCGCCTGCCACCAGTTCGAGCACCTCGGTCACTCCCATGGCCAGGTCCAGGACCCGCACTGAGGCTCCCGCAACGACGATGCAGATCTCGCCGCGCACCCCCGCCGCCGCCCACTCGGCCAGTTCGCTCGCCGTACCGCGTTTGACCTCTTCGAAGAATTTGGTCAGTTCGCGGCAGACCACGACGCGGCGGTCAGGGCCGAGGGTAGCGGCGAGGTCTAGCAGCGAGTCCGCCAAGCGATTGGGCGATTCGAAGAACACCATGGTGCGGCGTTCGGCGCTGAGATCGCGCAGCAGTTTGACCCGTTCGCCGTGTTTGCGCGGCAGGAACCCCTCGAAAGTGAACCGGTCGGTCGGCAGCCCGGACACGGCGAGGGCTGTCAGCACGGCGGACGGACCGGGCAGCGCCGTGACCTGCACGCCGGCGGCGACCGCGGCATCCACTAAATGAAAGCCGGGATCGGAGACGGTGGGCATGCCTGCATCGCTGAGCACCAGAATGTCCGTGTCGCGGGCGAGTTCGACCAGTTCGACCGCCTTGCTTCGTTCGTTGTGGTCGTGCAGAGCAATGAGTCTGGGCCGATTCTCGATGCCGAGGGCCTTAAGCAGGTGCACGGTGACGCGGGTATCTTCGGCCGCCACGATGGTGATGGTGCTTAGTGTCTCGATCAGGCGCCGGGAAGCGTCGCCGAGGTTTCCGATCGGGGTGGCAGCAAGAATGATCATGCTGCAATTCTCGCAGCCTGCGCGGAGCATCCGTTCTTCCCTCGCTCTGTACGATGGTCAGGTGCTCGCAACTAGTCGATGGGTTCGCTGGGGCACCCACCTCGCCGTGGTTCTGTTGGCTGCCGTGTTACGGCTGTGCAATCTTGGCTCACCGCACGCGCTCGTCTTCGACGAGACCTTCTATGTCAAGGACGCCTGGAGCCTGTTCAATAACGGCTACGAGTCCACCTGGCCGGAAGACGCCAACGTTCAGTTCGAAGCCGGCCACACCGACATCTTCACGACCGACCCGTCCTTTGTCGTGCATCCGCCGATCGGAAAATGGCTCATCGGGCTCGGCATGAATCTGCTTGGCCCCGACAACCCGTGGGGCTGGCGGCTGGCGACGGTCGTGGTGGGGGTGCTCGCGGTCGTATTCATCATGCTCGTGGCGCAGAAGCTGTTTCAGTCCCGCCTGCTCGCCCTGATCGCCGGTTTTCTGCTCGCGATCGACGGGCACGCCATCGTCATGAGCCGCGTTGCGTTGCTCGACAACTTCGTGATGTTCTTCGCCCTGCTCGGTTTCGGGGCAATTCTGCTGGACCGCGAATGGCACGCGACTCGACTCGCCAGCCGGCTGGCCGGGCTCCGCGAGCAGGGCTGGGGTCCGGCGCTGTGGTGGCGGCCGTGGCTGCTCACCGCCGGCCTTGCCTTCGGTCTGGCCAGCTCGGTGAAATGGTCCGGCGTCTATTTTCTCGCCGCGTTCGGCATTTACCTCGTCGTCGTCGACGCGCTGGCCCGTCGCCGCAATGGCGTGGCGTTCTGGCTTAGCGCCGCCATTCTCAAACAGGCTCCGGTCACGTTTCTGCTGCTGGTTCCGATTGCCGTCACGACGTTCCTGGTTTCCTGGACCGGCTGGTTTGTCACGCGCGGGGGATATTACCGTGACTGGGCAGACGGGGCGGGGGCCGCCTGGACCGGTCCGTTCGCCTGGGTTCCGAATACCCTGCAAAGCTTTTGGCACTACCAGGCGGCTGCGTACACCTATCACGTGGGACTCGCCACACCGCATCCGTACCAGGCAAACCCGTTGACCTGGCTGTTCATGATTCGACCGACCAGTATGTACTACCGCGGTTCCAGCTCGGGTGAATTCGGCTGCCAGCTGCAGAGCTGCTCTGAGGCCATCACTTCCGTCGGCAACCCTCTCATCTGGTGGGCGGCGACAGCAGCACTGTTCTACCTCGTCTACCGGCTGGCTCGGTATCGGGAATGGCGGGTCGGCTTCATACTGATGGGCATGGTCGCCGGCTACCTCCCATGGTTGATGTACCTGAACCGCACGGTTTTTCAGTTTTATACGATCGCCTTCGAACCGTACCTGCTGCTCGGGCTCACCTTCGTCATTGGGCTGGTGCTGAAGCAAATTCCCGACCAGGCGCGGCCAGAACGGAGGCATTCAGCACATTCGCAGGTACCGGAATACGACCCCAAACCGCGGCCTGGGGCTCTTCGGGCGGTCCTCGTCGGCCTCGGCGTCGGCCTGCTGCTCACGGCGTTCTTCTTCCCGGTGTGGACCGGAATGCAGACGTCACTGGAGTTTTGGCAACTTCACATTTGGATGCCAAGTTGGCGATAGATCGGTCGAATACATTCCATTTTTGGCATATACTGACTGGGAATGCTGTGTGAATGAAGCGCAAACCGGGGTCGGACGAACGTAGAATAACCATTATCTGCACGACGAGTAATTGCTCACGTCCCGACTGAGAAGTCCCGATCCACTAAGGCCTCATGTCGGAATCGCTAGCCGCACCCTCGGTCCGTATCATCAGGACCCGCCCGGGTGGAGACACCAAGAACCCTACAACCGAATATTCCGCACTGCTGCACACCGTGCGCAATCTGGGCCTGCTCGGCCGTCGCACCGGTTTCTACTGGACGGTATTCTCCATCCTCGTCGTCGCCACGGGCGGTGCTGTTGCCGGTTTCGTTCTGCTCGGTGACACCTGGTACCAGCTGATTATCGCCGCAGCCCTCGGCCTCATTTTCACCCAGTTCGCCTTCCTGGCGCACGAAGCTTCGCACCGCGCCGTGTTCACCTCCGGCAAAGCCAACGACCGCGCCGGTCGCATCTTGGCCAACCTGTTCGTCGGCATCAGCTACGCCTGGTGGATGACCAAGCACAGCCGTCACCACGCTCAGCCGAACGTCATCGGTAAGGACCCCGACATAGAGCCTGACTTCATCGTGTTCCGCGAGGAAGACGCCAAGAAGGTCAGCCGCATCGGCGCACTCGTCACCCGCAAGCAGGGCTACTTCTTCTTTCCGCTGTTGATGTTCGAAGGCATCAACCTGCACATTCAGGGCTTCAAGACCGTCTTCGGTAAGCACAAGGTCGACCAGCGCTGGATCGAGATCACGATGCTCGTCACCCGCATCTCGCTCTACCTCGCCGTCATCTTCTACTTTCTGCCGCTCGGCATAGCCTTCGCCTTCGTCGGCGTGCAGATGGCCGTGTTCGGCGTCTACATGGGTGCATCCTTTGCCCCCAACCACAAGGGGATGCCGCAGCTTCCGGCCGAAAGCAAGGTCGATTTTCTTCGCCGCCAGGTGCTCACCAGCCGCAACATTCGCGGTGGCACCTTCATCGATACCTACATGGGCGGACTCAACTACCAGATTGAGCACCACCTGTTTCCGAACATGGCCCGCCCGCACCTGCGCAAGGCGCAGGAAATCGCCAAGGAATACTGCCAGTCGCACGACGTGAAGTACACCGAGACCGGCGTCTTCGAAAGCTACGGCATCGTCATCGCCTACCTCAACAAGGTCGGCTTGGCCGCTCGTGACCCGTTCGACTGCCCAATGACCGCACGGTTCCGCACGCACTAGTCTCACAGCACCGCATGCACGAAGGCCGTCTCTCCGGAGGCGGCCTTCGTGCATGCGGTGCTGGTTCACTTTGATTGGCACCGTGTGGCCACGCTCTTTGGTGCGCTCGCACCCGTACCATCCAGAGGCCACACCATGCACGGTCTTGTCAGAGACATCGGCATCATCGCTACCACCGGCGTGCCGCTCGATCTGGCACTCTCCCCCGCATACGCTGCCGACAGCGACACGGTTGACGCCACCATCAGCGCCGGACTCCTGACCTTCGAGGCCAGTGCGCCCAACGCGATGACCGCTGTCATGCACGACGGCAGCTCCAGCGAGTCCTCGACCGGCACGACCCCGCAGTGGAAGGTCGTCAACGCTCGCGGCACCGCAGCCGCCCCGACCAGGTCTTGAATCTGCATTGTTGCCGCAAGGGAGGCTTGAGATTTAAACCGCACACCCACCGGCTACTGGCATCCGGTCTGCGACCCACTGACGGCTTTCCCGGCCGAAAGACTTAGCATGGGAGTGTGACAGCGTACGTCTCGGCCCTCGACCTCTTCTCCATCGGCATTGGTCCATCCAGTTCCCACACCGTGGGACCGATGCGCGCTGCGCGCGTTTTCGCCGAACACCTGGTCGCGACCGGCCGATTGGCGGAGGTCACCCGCATCCGCTGTTCACTTTTTGGTTCGCTTGGTTCCACGGGACTCGGCCACGGAACCCCCAATGCCGTCCTGGCCGGCCTCCGGGGACTGCGACCCGAAACCTGCGATCCGAGCGACGTGCGCGCGGCCTGGTCCGGCCTGGACACCGGCGCGACCATCACGCTGCTCGGCGGGCACACGATCCCGATCTGCCAGAGCGATGTGCACTTCGAACCGCGCACCCGGCTCCCCGGGCATCCGAACGCGCTGACCATTTCCGTTTTTGGCACCGACGACTCGATGGCCCTGTTCGAGGAGACGTTCTATTCCATCGGCGGTGGGTTTATTCGGCACGATGGCGACCAGGTTTTAGTGGCCGCTCCCCAGCAGCCGCTCCCCTTCGAGTCCAGTGCCGAATTGCTCGCGCTGTGCGACGCGCACGATCTAAGCATCTGCGAGATCGCGCGCCGCAATGAAGAAGCAATCCACGGCAGCGCCGTGCTCGATGCCGGACTCGACGCCATCTGGCATGCCATGCACGTCTGTGTCGAAGCCGGACTGGTCGCCGAGGGCACCCTGCCGGGCGGTCTCAAGGTCAAGCGTCGCGCCGCAGCGGTACGTATGCGCTTAGAAGAATATGACCGCGTGCCCACACACGACCGGGACACCTCGACTGAGTGGCTGCATGCCTTCGCGCTCGCGGTCAACGAAGAGAATGCGGCCGGTGGCCGCGTCGTCACCGCGCCCACCAACGGGGCGGCTGGTATCATTCCGGCGGTCGGCCATTACTACCTGCGCTTCGTTCCGAAAGCGGATGCTGCCGGCATCCGTCGGTATCTGCTCACCGCAGTGGCCATCGGGTCCCTGGTCAAGGCCAACGCCTCAATTTCCGGTGCCGAAGGCGGCTGCCAGGCCGAGGTCGGAGCTGCGTGCGCAATGGCGTCCGGTGCGCTCTGTGCCGTGCTCGGCGGCACACCTCGCCAGGTCGAGAATGCGGCCGAGATCGCCATGGAGCATCACCTCGGACTGACCTGCGACCCGGTCGGTGGCCTGGTGCAGGTGCCCTGCATCGAACGCAACGCCATCGCCTCGTCGACGGCCGTTTCGGCGGCCCGGCTGGCACTGCACGGCGACGGAACCCACCTGGTCTCTCTCGACACTGTGATCGAAACCATGCGCCAGACCGGACTCGATATGATGACGAAGTATAAGGAAACCAGTGAGGGTGGCCTCGCAGTTAACGTGATCGAGTGCTGATCTGATCCCCAAATGGGGGTGGTCCAACCTGTCCAACCGGACCGATCTCCCCCTAAGCTGGCTGAACGCGTGGGTCGGCCGGGCCGCACCGTCTTTCTTTGAAGGGTCCTACCATTCGCACCGTTTTCGCACGTCGCCCCCTGGGCAGCGCCGTCGCTGCCCTCCTGCTCGTTGCTCTGGCCGGCTGCGCCGGTGAACCGGCACCTGCGGTGACGGTGACCATCACGCCGAGCGTCACACCGACACCATCGCCCACCCCGACGCCGACGCCCACTCCGATCCCCACGGAGGAAGCGGCATTGATTCCCAACCCGGAAGTACCCGATCTCGTGCCCAACGCTGAACCCGTACCGCTGCCCCAGGGTCCGGCCGTCGACCACGGCAGCACGCCCGGTGCGCGCGGCGCAACCACATCGAATGGCAGCGGGGCGTTGCTCACCTATACGGTCATCGAGGGAGACGCTTTTTTCGATATCGCCCAACGATTCAATATTCCAGTGCAGTTGTTGCTCACGATGAATCCTTCGGTGCCGGGACTCGGCGAGAACATCTATATCAAACAGACAATCAACCTCGACTGGACCACAACGCTGTAGTTGTATGTCTCTGCATGACCTGAACCAACTCCGGTTCCGGCCGGTGTCGGCGGCCACCGTTAGCCTTGGATCATGACTTCACCCGTGCCGTCCTCGCTCGTTGTATCCAGCCCCGTTGTGTCCACGCAATGGCTGGCCGACCATCTCGGTTCCGACAATTTGGTCATTCTCGACGCCACCGTATTCGCTGTCCCCGCAGCTAACGACGGGCCGCATTACCTCAGTGGGCGCGATGACTATCTCACCAAGGGGCACATCCCCGGTGCCGTGTTCGCTGACCTGTTCGACGTTTTCTCTGACCCAGCCGGTGAATTCGACTTCTCGCGGCCGAGTGCCGAAATGTTTGAAGCGGCCGCGGTATCCGTCGGCATTGACAATGAGACCACGGTGGTCGTCTACGACGCCGTCGTCGGTCAGTGGGCGGCGCGCATCTGGTGGCTGTTTCGAGCCTTCGGCTACGACGATGTCGCCGTGCTTGACGGCGGCCTGGCGAAGTGGCACGCCGAAACGCGCCCGTACGCCACCGGCGGCACGCACCCAAGATTCGCCAGCGGCTTTGTAGCAACGCCGCGGCCCGAACTGTGGGTCGACAAGAGCTTCGTCGAGTCGATCGTCGCAGGCAAAGCCGATGCCGCCCTCGTCTGCTCAGTGCCGCCGGCGGAGTTCGCCGGTACGGCCGGAACCCGTCCGCGCGCCGGGCACATTCCGGGCAGCATCAGCCTGCCCGCCGCGAAGCTCGTCGACCCCGGCACGAACGCCTTCTTGCGTGGTGACGCGCTCAGGGCAGCTCTCGCACCGACCGTGACCTCGAGCGCTCACCTCGTGACCTACTGCGGCGGCGGAATCGCCGCGGCGGCCAGTGCTCTCGCGCTCATCCGCGCCGGCAACGAGCACGTCTCGATCTACGACGGGTCGCTCAACGAGTGGACGGCCGACGCGGCCGCGCCGCTGAACGCTCCCGGCGCGTAACGGCCGGGAGGGCAGCGCACCAACACCGGGTGAGCGCGCCCAATCTGGGTAGCCGCTTCGCCCGTTACCATAGCGGCTACCCAGTGTCGGGCACGGTGACGGACATGGCCGTGGCGGAGTCGGGTTACAACCGGTTGACCCCGGTGACCCGCACGACGGCTTCGCCGAGCTCGTCGGAGTCGGCGAGATTCACGCTCGCGCTGATGCCCCAATCGTGGTCCCCGGCCGGGTCATCAAGAATTTGACGCACGGTCCACTCCTCAGCACCCTCTTCGATCATGAGCAGGTCGGAGCTGCGGGCGTTGCCGCCAGTGAGCAGCTCATCGTGGTCGGCGAAGTAGCCGTCCATCGCCTCGGCCCAGACGTCACTTGAGTAACCGTGTTCGCGGTCGAGTTCGCCGAGCTCGTCGTAGTGCTCGAGTGCGGCCAGCTGTACCCGGCGGAACAGCTCGTTCCGCACCAGAATGCGAAATGCCCGCGTGTTAGTGGTGAGGCGGCGCGGCGGCGGCGGCAGAATCGCGTGCGATTCGGCGGCGTGCACGGCGAGGTCGGGGTGCAGCAGTTCCTCCCACTCGTCGAGCAGGCTCGAGTCGACCTGACGCACGAGTTCGCCGAGCCACTCGATCAGGTCGAGCAGGTCTTCGTTCTTGGCCTCGTCGGGGATGGTCTGCCGGGCCGCCCGGTAAGCGTCAGACAGGTAGCGCAGTACGACGCCCTCGCTACGAGCGAGCTTGTAGAACGCGATGAACTCTCCAAAAGACATGGCCCGCTCATACATGTCGCGTACGACGGTCTTCGGTCGCAGCTCGAAGTCGGCGATCCACGGCTGGGAGGCCTTGTAGGTCTCGAAGGTGTAATTCAGCAGCTCCTCGAGAGGCTTGGGGTAGGTGATCTCTTCGAGCAGCGCCATCCGCTCGTCATATTCGATGCCTTCCCGCTTCATCGCGTTCACTGCCTCACCTCGGGCTGCGAATTGCTGCCCCATGAGCACCGGCCGCGGGTCGTCCAGGGTTGACTCCAGAATGGAGATCATGTCGAGCGAGTAGGTGGGTGCTTCGGGATCGAGCAGCTCGAACGCTGCCAGCGCGAACGGTGAGAGCGGCTGGTTGAGCGCGAAGTTCGCCTGCAGGTCGACGGTCAAGCGAATACTGCCGCTCGCGCTCTGCTCCACGATGCCGGCTTCGCGCAGGGTCTTGTAAATGCCCAGAGCGCGTCGGGCCAGCACGAGCTGTCGCCGCCACGGCTCGTGGTTGTCAAAAACCAGCGAGTACACGTGCGCGAAAGCGTCGCCGCCGCGACCGATCACGTTGATGAGCATCGCCGCGGTCATCTGCATGCTCGATGACAGGGTCTCGGGTTCGGCGTCGACCAGCCGACGAAAACTCGGTTCGCCCCAGGACACAAAACCGTCCGGCGCCTTCTTGCGCACGATCTTGCGCTTCTTCTTCGGGTCGTCGCCAGCTTTTTCGATGGCCTTGAGGTTATCGCTCTCGTGCTCCGGCGCCTGGATGACGACCGTGCCGGCTGTGTCATAGCCGGCCCGCCCGGCCCGCCCGGCGATCTGGTGGAACTCGCGTACGTTGACCTGGCGCATTTTCACACCGTCGTACTTGGTGAGGGCGGTGAACAGCACGGTGCGGATAGGCACGTTGATGCCGACGCCGAGGGTGTCGGTGCCGCAGATCACGCGCAGGTAGCCGCGTTGGGCGAGCTGCTCGACCAATCGGCGGTATTTCGGCAGCATGCCGGCGTGGTGCACGCCGATTCCCATGCGAATGAGCCGCGACAGGGTCTTGCCGAAACTGGTGGTGAACCGAAACTCACCGATCAGTTCGGCGATCACATCGCGCTGCTCACGAGAGGCGACCTTGGCACTCGCGAGGGCCTGGGCGCGTTCAAGGGCGGCCGCCTGGGAGAAGTGCACGATATACACCGGGACCTTGTCGGTGTGCAGCAGTTCTTCGACGGTTTCGTGCACCGGCGTCTGCTCGTAGTAGTAGCTCAGCGGGACCGGGCGTTCCACCCCGGTGACAACGGCCGTGTCACGTCCGGTACGCCGGGTCAGGTCGTCGCTGATGAATTTGACGTCACCGAGCGTGGCCGACATGAGGATGAACTGCACCCGCGGCAGCAACAGCAGCGGCACCTGCCAGGCCCAGCCGCGCTCCGGGTCACCATAGAAGTGAAATTCGTCCATCACGACGAGATCGACCTCGGTGTCCTCGCCGTTGCGCAACGCCAGGTTGGCTAGGATCTCCGCGGTGCAGCAGATGATCGGGGCGTCGGCGTTGACGCTCGAGTCACCGGTCATCATTCCGACATTCTCAGCCCCGAAGGTCTCCACCAGGGAGAAGAACTTCTCGCTCACGAGGGCCTTGATCGGCGCGGTGTAGAAGCTGCGCTTGCCGGCCGAGAGCGCGGCGAAGTGGGCCCCGACAGCCACGAGCGACTTGCCGGTACCGGTCGGTGTGCTCAAAATGAGGTTGGCACCGGACACGATCTCGATGACCGCTTCCTCCTGCGCCGAGTACAGGGTGAGGCCCTGCTCGGTCGCCCAGCTTTCGAACGCCTCAAAGAGAACGTCGGGGTCGGTTTCGTTGGGGAGGCTCTTGAGCAATGACATGGTCTATTAAGACTGCCCTACTTCGGCTGCCCCTGCCTGCCGAACGGAGCCCGCACCGGCCTCCCCCGTGGCCAATTCAGGAAGATCGGCCAGGATCACCCTCTGCAGAACGAAACCGGGGCGATTTCGCCGCGATCTCCTGAATTAGCCACGACGAACGGCACCAGTCCTCGCCCAGGCCGGCAAATCATAACGGATGTCTGACGAAACTGAGCCTGCGCCCGCGCTGGGTGGTAATCACAGCCGCCCGTTCTAGGCTGGCGACATGGTCTACGTCACCCCGGGCACCGCGGCTGCTGCCACGCCCAGCCGTGCCCGGGTGCTCTGGCGCCCGGCAGCTGTCGGTCTCGCCGCCGCGCTGGCCGGCCTCGGTCTGGCCGAACTGACCGCGACCTGGCTCGCTCCCGGCGCGAGCCCGGTGCTCACGGTTGGTGCGCTCGCCATCGACATTGTTCCGGCGGAAGTCAAAGACCTCGTGATCGGCTTGTTCGGCACAGCCGACAAGATCGTGCTGATCGTCACCATCGTGCTCGTGCTGCTGGTACTCGCCGCCCTCGCCGGCATCCTGGAGAGTCGGCGCCCGCCGTTCGGCCGGCTGCTCGTCGTGCTCATCGGCGGGATCGCCCTGTTTGCGGTGTTGTCCCGCTCGAGCGCCTCCACCCTTGACGCGGTGCCCGCCGTGGTCGCCATGGGGGGCTCGGCCATCGCGCTGACCCTTCTCACGACCCGGTTGCCACGGCCCGCTCCCGCAGTGGAACCAGCCGGCATCGTCGCACCCCTCGAACCGAACGGCCCCGATCGTCGCCGCTTCCTCGTCTACACCGGCGTGACCGCCGGCATCGGGCTCCTTACCCTGGCCGGCGCCCAGATCAGCGCCGTAGGGACCCGGGCAGCGGATGCCGCACGCGCGCTGTTCACACTGCCAGCGGCATCCGTTCGCCAGGCCGCCATTCCGGCGGGGGCGAGCCTCGACGTGGCAGGCATCACCCCACTGATCACCCCGAACGCCGACTTTTACCGCATTGATACCGCCCTGAGCGTGCCGCGCATCGACCCGACCACGTGGCGGCTGAAGATCACCGGAATGGTCGAGAATGAGGTCGAGATCGACTTCGCCGAACTGCTCGCCCTGCCGCTCGAGGAGAGCATGACGACACTCGCCTGCGTCTCCAACTACGTCGGCGGCGACCTGATCGGCAGCGCCACCTGGCTCGGCTATCCGATTCGAGAGCTGCTGGCCCGGGCGAAACCACAGAGCGGCGCCGACATGGTGCTCTCCCGAAGCCAGGACGGTTTCACCGCCGGCACCCCCATCGAGGCGCTGACCGACGGGCGCAACGCTATTCTTGCGGTCGGCATGAACGGCGAACCGCTGCCGCTCGAACACGGCTACCCGGTGCGCATGGTGGTGCCGGGCTTATATGGCTACGTGTCAGCGACGAAGTGGGTCATTGAACTCAAGCTCACGCGTTTCGCCGATGAGCAGGGTTACTGGACGCCGCGCGGCTGGTCCGCCCTCGGGCCGGTCAAACTCTCCTCGCGCATCGACGTACCGCGCGGCGGAACGTCCGTTCCGGCCGGGTCGGTCGTCATTGCCGGTGTCGCCTGGTCCCAGCACGTGGGCGTGAGCGCCGTCGCGGTACAGATCGACAACGGCCCGTGGCAGGACGCGACGCTCGCCGACGCCATTTCGGTCGACACGTGGCGGCAGTGGGCATACACCTGGACCGACGCCGGCATCGGTAATCACTCCATCAAGGTGCGGGCAACGGATGCCGCCAACCTCGTTCAAACGTCGGCAACGGCCGACGTCGCCCCCGACGGCGCCACCGGACTGCACGAAGTCACGGTGTCCGTCTCGGCCTGACGGGGAGGTTGTCGATCATCGGCTGGGTAGCAGCATCCATGGCACCGGTAAAACATCGATCCAACGGATGCCGACAGTGCTGGCGCGCAGAAACCCCGCGAATCCCTGGTCGGCTTCATACAAGGATTCGCGGGGCTGCGGGGTGAGCTAGCCGTTGGCCCCACTCGTGTTGATCACGCCGTTGACTCCGGCCGGGAAGAATCCGCCCGAACGCACCGGAGCCGCGTTGAGATAGGTGATGTTGAGCACCTGGGCGGCGCTGCGGCTGTAGGCGAGGCCGTTCGCGTCGGTCGGCGCGAGGTTGGCCTTCGACGCGTTGCCGATGCCCTGGTCGAGGTCGGCCCTGCCATCGACGGCATCGCGCACATCGGAGATCGCCTGCGCCGTCGTGTACACCGAGGGAACGGCGATACCGAGAGCGTAGAGCGTGCTGCGAATAACACCGGCGTGATAGGCCTCGACCGCGAGCAGCCCAGCGGCGGCCTCCAGGAAGGTCTTGTTCGAGATCAAGGGAGCTGCACCCTTGTACGCGGTCACTCCGACGTCCTCAAAGATGAACGCACCGAACAGAAAGTTCGCCTCATTGGCGTAGACGTCGAACTTCTGCCCCGGCTTGACCAGCCCGGCCGCCTGGGCGGCCGCGGTGAAGCTCGCATCGAGATTGATCCTGGGGCGGGACACTGCGACACTGCCCAGCGCGGAGCGCAGGAAGGCAACGTGCGCCTTCTCGTCGGCAGCGATCTCGTCGGCGTACTTCTTGATGATCCCGGTCTTGAAATTCACCATGCGGCCGCCGGTCACCCCGCCACGGGCTCCTGTTCCCGTGGTCAGGCTGTCGGGCAGCCCGCTACCGGTCGTGGCGCGCAGGTAAAACTCGGCCTCGAGGTACTCCAGATTGAGCGCGAAGTTCAAAATGGCGGCATCGCTCGGTGCGGCTGCCGGCGCCGCGGCCGCTTCCGAAGCGAGTGCCGGACCACCGGTGGCGAGCACCGCCGCGCCCACCCCGAAACCGGCCACACCGGCGGCGCGCAGAAAGTTTCGGCGGTCGGTGGAATTCTCTGCACTGCGGTTAATGGCGTTGGTAATGAAACCCTGATCGAACATTCCAGTTCTCCTGACGTTGTGTGAATGTGCCGAGCGTGTCTGAACAGACTTCGTCAACCTACCCGCGCAAAGTATTTCCTCGCGGGGCTGGACACGGCATGTAAGCAAACGATAAGGAGTGAGTGTGCTTTGAACGGATGCCGATCCACGGATCAGAGCAGCAGTCCGTCCGCTCCGACCGGGGGCAGGCGCCGGGCGGCTCGGCGGTCGTGCAGCACGGCGATGCCGTAGGCGGTGAAATAGAGCGCGACCATGGGCACGGCGAGCAGGAACATCGATACGACGTCTGCGGCCGGGGTCGCGATCGCCGTGAACAGCACGATGACCAGAATGGCCACTCGCCAGGATTTGATGATGGAACGGGCGCTGATCACCCCGGCGAAGTTGAGCAGCACAATGAACACCGGCAGCACGAATGCGATACCGATGGCGATCATGAGTTTGAGCACGAAATCGAAATAGTTTTGCGCGTTGATGAGCGCCGCGTCCTGCTGCGGCGCGAAACTCGTCATGAGCTCGACCACGTGCGGCAGTACGTACCAGCCGGCCGCGCAGCCGAGAAGAAACAGCGGAACGGCCGAGAAGAAGAATCCGAAGGTGTACTGCTTCTCACGACGGGTCAGCCCGGGTACCAGAAAGGCGAAGATCTGGTACAGCCAGACGGGGCTCGAGACGATCAACCCGACGTAGAAGGAGATGCGCAGCTTTAGGTCGAAGGCACTCGTGATGTCGGGGTAGTTGATCTGCGCGTTGCGGTTCTGCGCCCGAACGATGGCGTAGATCGGCTCGCGCAGACCGTCCCAGACAAATCCGGACAGCAGCCAGCCCGCAATTGCACCGACCAGGATTCCGGCAGCGGCGAGAAAGAGTCGCTTGCGTAACTCCAGCAGATGCTGCCCGAGCGACATTTTGCTCTTGTCGGGAGTGCTGCGCACCCCCTCAACCACCATCAGGCTTTCGGGTGTGGTGCGCCGCGGGAGTCGGGGCTCGTGCTGCTCTCGGCGCTCGTGCTGTCGTCGGTGTGGTCGGCCGGCCGGGTTTCGTTGGCGCGGTCCGGTGTGATCTCGCTCTTGAAGATCTTCATCGACTGGCCGAGACTGCGGGCGAGCCCCGGCAGCTTCGGAGCGCCGAACAACAACAAAATTACAACGAGAATGATCAGAAAATGCCATCCGGTCAGGTTGCCCAGCATACGAATTCTCCCTCGAATTGAGTCGGTCGATCAGCAGTGTAATCGCCGCGGCACCGACACATCCGGGAAAAGCTCAGCATTTCCGACGGCCGTAAGGTTTCCGCAAGCCGGTTGTCATCAGGTCGCTGATGCGGCCGTCGCCGCGGCGAAGCGCTCGAGAACGTCCCCGATCCGCGCTGTACAGCCGCCGCATCCAGTGCCGGCGCGCGTTACCGCACCGATGCAGGCGACGGTGGTGCTGCCCGCTTCGGCCGAGTCGACAATGGTGCCGCCGGTGACTTCGTTGCACCAGCACACGGTCACATCACGCGCGAACGCGCTGCCGGCCTCTGGCTCGTAGTCCGGTCCGTCGTAGCGCAGCAGCACGGAGCGATCGAAAGGCAGCTCACTGCCCCGCGCGAACAACAGGGTCAGCTCGACGGCCGTGCGCGGCATCCCGACGTAAACGAAGCCCCCGAGAATGCCGTCGCGGGTGACCATTTTCACGTAGCGGCCGGCTTCCCGGTCAGCCCATTGCGACGCGCGCAGCGGAGAGGATGCGCACCCGGCAGCATGGTCATCGACCGAAAGGTCCCACGGGTCGGCGGAGGTGTTGCCGACCGAGACGACGTCGATTCCGTCGGCTTTGAGCATGACGACGGCTGAAACGGATGCCGCGAGCGCCGCCGTCTCGGGCCGGCCCAGCACCTCGGCGATGAATCGTGCGGCGAGCCAGTCGGCCTGGCGCCAGCCCGGACCGATCAGGCCGCTCGGCCCGCCGGCCGGCAGCGCCGTCAAATCGCCGACGCGTGGCGCGGCTGCCACCTGGGCACAGTCGCCGATGGCGTAGATGCGCTCATCGGTCCAGCACTGCAGATTCTCATCAACCAGGATTCCAGGCGATACCGGCAGACCGGCCAGCTGGGCCAGTTCGGTGCGGGCGCCGACACCGCAGGAGAGCAGCAGCAGATCACCGTGTACCTGCTTGCCGTCGGCACAGATCAGTGCGTCGAAGCGATCGACGCCGTCGTCGTCCTGATGAAACAGCAGGCTTTCGGCGCGGGAGTGGTTGACCATGGTGACGCCGGCCCGCCGGCCCGCCGGGCGCTCTGGGCGAGCACGCTGTCGCCACCCCGGTCGAGGTTGGGCGCCATCGGAATCTCCCCGTGATAGACGACGCAGGCCTCTCCCCTGGCGGCGGTAGCGGCGAGCACGATCTCCATACCGAGCACGCCGGCGCCAAGCACGACGATGCGTTTGCCCGCCGCCACAGCCGCGAGCACCCGTTCCGCTTCGTCGAGGTCGCGCAACACGGTGACCCCGCGCGGGAGCGGGGCGTTGCTCGTGTCGAGGGTGGCGGCATCCGCTGTGGGTATCTGGCGGTCTCGGCGCACCCGGGTGACGCCATCGAGCGTGGGAATGTTGGCGCGGGCACCGGTGGCGAGCACGAGCCGGTCGTAGGGCAGCAGGGTGCCGTCACTCAGGGACACCGCGCGGCGGCTGCGCAGAATGGCAGAGACACTCACGCTGCGGTGCAGGTGCACGCCTGCCGCGCGGGTGCCGAGGGCATCGGTGATTTCGAAGCTCTCCCGGTCGGCATTGCCGACGGTGTGGGCGAAGCGATCCAGAAATAACCGCGGCGTTCCGGTGGACCAAACCGGATAGGGTCAGAAGGCCGGTTCCTCGGAGTCGAGCAGGGTATAGCTCAGGCCGGAGTAATGGGTCAGCCCAAGGAGCAGCCCGAGGTCGCTGCCCGAGGTCGGCTGCACGTGCATGCCGGCACCGTCTGCGGTGAGGCGAGCGGTCGCGGTGCGTCGCGGGTCGACGACCACGAGGCCGCCGGCGGCGCGGACTCCGTCGAGGTGGCCGATAAACGGCGGCATGGTCTGGGCCACGTTGGAACCGAGAATGAGGATGGTATCGGCCGCATCGAGCTCGTCCACCCGAAACGGCAGGCCCCGATCGAGTCCGCAGGCCCGGTTGCCGGCCGCGGCGGCGCTCGACATGCAGAACCGGCCGTTATAGTCGATGCGGCTGGAGCGAAGCGCCACCCGGGTGAATTTACCGAGCTGGTAGGCCTTCTCGTTGGTCAGGCCGCCGCCGCCAAACACGTCGGCCCCGAACTCGGCACGGGTCTCGCGCAGCTTGGCCGCGACCAGGTCGAGCGCGTAGCCCTTCTGGCTCTGCGGGTAGAAGTAGGTGATGTTCGACATGGTGCTGGCGAAGTTGCCGACGCTGAAGCCGAGGGCGACCGAGGGGATCAACAGCAGGCCCGCCGAAATGATGGTCCAGTTGCGGTCGCCGAACTTCGGCACCAGAAAGGTGTAGGGAAAACGCAGGGTGGCGCCGACCAGGCTCGGCATCGAGATGAGCCAGAACACGTCGGTGGTCGAGAAGGTGAAGCCGGCCGTTGGCAGCGAAACGACGACGATGCTCCACAGCTGCCAAACCACGAAGCCGAGAAACTCGGCGAAGATCGACCACTTGAGGTTGCGGGCGGCGATGAGTTTGCCGCCCTGTTCCCGCTGCTTCGTGTTTTCGGGGTTCCAGTTGTCGATCCACCGGCCGGGACGGTGCACGAGCACGGCGTCATCGATATCGATCAGGTTGGGCGCTGTTACCTGACGGACACAATATGGGCAGCGGATGCTGTGGATGGCAGACTGAGACAATCCGCGCTCGCGTATCACGCTGTTTGAAAGGCCCACACATGACGATCACCGCTGCCGCCGACGGTTCTGCCCTCGGCAACCCCGGACCGGCCGGTTGGGCCTGGTACGTTGACGATTCGTCGTGGGCGGCCGGCGGTTGGAAGCACGCGACCAACAACCAGGGTGAGCTGAGGGCGGTGCTCGAACTGTTTCGGGCGACCGCGCACATCGACGACGACCTGCTCGTACTCTGCGATAGCCAGTACGTGATCAACTCCGTCACGAAATGGATGAAGGGCTGGAAAGCAAAGGGCTGGCGCAAGAGCGACGGCAAACCGGTCATGAACCTCGACCTGCTCATGGAGATCGACGAGGCCATCGCCGGGCGTCGCTACCGGTTTGAGTGGGTCAAGGGGCACGTCGGGCATCCGCTCAACGAGGCCGCCGACGAGCGTGCCCGCGGCGCAGCCGAGGCGTTTCAGCGTGGCCGTCCGGCACCGGCCGGGCCGGGTTTTCGTGGAACCGAAGCGGCGGGTGAGCCGGCGTTCGCGGCGAAGGCCACGGCCTTCGTCCGACAGGGCTCGCCGAGCGTGCCGATTCCCCGCGCCGAGCGAGCTACGGCCGACGCGCACGACGAGCTGTTTTCCCTCGACGACCTCGGCGCAGAGATTGGCGAAGACTTTCGCGACCTGATCGACCCGCACGGTCTCGACACGATGCGCAGCGGTGGCGAGCTACAGTGGGTGTCGCTGTCGCTCAGCACCGATGAGCACCGGCGGCTGGTGCAGCGAGCCAATGCCCGCGGAGTGACAATCGAGGAGTACCTGCGCGGCCAGATCTGAGCGTGCGACCATGGAACATGACCGGTTCACCCTTTAACCCCGCACAACTACGCACCTTCCAGTCCGATCTTGACGAGCGCCGGCTCGAGCTGACCGAGAAGTCCCAGCGCCTAGCCGACACCTTCGCCGGCGTGCAAAGTTCACGTAGCGACGGCTCGCACGACCCGGAGGCCTCCTCGCTGCGCACAGAATGGTCGCGCATGTCCGGGTTTCGGGACGAGGCCGTCGAAGAACTCGCGGCCATCGACCGCGCCTTGCAGCGCATAGTCGACGGCAGCTATGGCCTGTGCGTGCGCGGCGGGGAGCGTATTCCAATGGGTCGATTGCAGGTCAAGCCTGCTGCCGACCTCTGCATCGCCTGCGCCGAGAAGGCCGCTCCGCGTCGCCGCTAGCAGCTAGCGGCCAGCTGTTAGGTCCAGACTCGACCGCACTTCCACGCTGCGCGGGAGGCCGAACTCCCGCGCAGTGACGCAAGTCCCGCGCGCCAAGTGACGCGGGACTTCTGGTCCGGCCGGCACAGGTCCCGCGTAACGGACTCGGTTGGCTAAACCCGGTGGCCATGCCCGGTTGCCATGCCGGACGCATACACTCAGTAGTCACCACATGAGCGGATGCCGGCCGGTCCGGTTCAGCCGATGCCGCGTCAGTGCACGCCGATGAGCGAGCGCAGCCCGAACTCGGAAACGATCGGGATGCCGTAGTCGCGGGCCTTGCCGGTCTTGCCGGTGAACGATTCCGGGTTGGCGGCGACCAGCAGGCGAGTACGCATCGTGACCGCGGCGCCCAGGGACAGTCCGCGGGCGACCAATTCCTTACCCCAATCGGCGCGGGGGCGGGCCATGTCACCGGTCAGCACGACGATATCGCCCCGTTCCAACAACACCTCATCGATCGAGGCGACCGGCTGACGCGCCGCCACTGCGGGCGTAGCCAGCGCGGTAGCGACGACCTCCGGGGCAACGTCGAGCATGCGGGCGACCGCGATCAGCTCTGCGGAATCGGCAATGTTGAGCGCGCCGTTCGACCATGCTACGCGTACCAGATCTTCGAAGTAGCTGCGGTGCAGCGCGGTGCAGTCGGTCGGGCTGATGTCGCTGAATTGAGCCAGTACCCGCAACTCGCGCGTTTCGCGAGGCAAGAGCACGCGATCGATCAGGCACAAATCGAGCAGAGCGAGATAGTCGAGGTGCTTCTCAGGGCCGGTGTAGTCGGGAAGTTTCACTGTCACCCGGGCGAGAAAGCTCGGCGTTGCCAGAACATCCGTGCGTGTCGGGTCGCGGTGCACCCAGACCGGCTCGGTTCCGACCAGCGCATTGCCGACCAGCGCCGTGCCGACCAGCGCCGTGCCGACCGGAGCAGGGCCTGTGGTGGCACGCGGGATGGCCGGCCAGACATTCAGCGCGGCCCGGTCGAGGGCATCGGTCCAGGGTGCGGCGCTCGGCGAGCCGTGCACGTACGCGGCCAGCAAGCTCGCGCAGGCGACCGCCTGCACGAGTGCACCAGGGCCGGGCCCGATCTCAATGTCGTAGGCCGCACAGCAATCCACGAGCAGTCGACCGGCCCCCGGCAGGTAGCGACGAGCCAGTTGCATGGTACAGACCGCTTCGAGTCCGCGCCCGGGGGCGTAGCCGATCTGCTCGAATTCGCTCATCAGAAATCCGGTGACGAACTGGGCGTTGTGGGTGACCAGCACCCGTCCGCTGAGCAGGTTGACCAGGCGCGGAGCGATCTGGGCAAACGTCGGTGCACGCAGCAACTCGGCCGTGCTGATGCTATGGTTCGCCGACCCACCGACGTTACTTTCCGGGTTGACGACAGTCTCCCACCGCGCAGTAATGTGACCACCCTCGTCGAGGTGCACGACGGCGACCTCGACGACCCGGTCCCGTTGGTACGGGAACAGTCCGGTGGTTTTCAAACTTATAACGGCGTATCCACGTTCGGGCATGGTCACACTCCACAATCTTGTGTTGTGAAAGTATCGACAAACCGCCGACTAAGCGACGGCCCCTTCGGGGGCTTGACGTATCGGCTGTACGACTGTTTTTATGCGTGTCGGGGCTCTTTTAGCGCCCGAAAACCTGCCGGTGCGTTAGGTTCGACCCGCCCGTCGCGCGGCCCACAGCTGCAAGCGCACATGCATGCTACTCACTGCCCTGCAGGCCAGGCGCGCGAGTAACTTTCGGGCACGCAGTCACACATTACGGCCCACAACGGCGTACCGCGCCCGGGCTACTTGGCCGCGCGGCCGGTCGCCTTCCTGGCCGAATTCTTCGGTGGCAGCAGGGTATCAGCCTCTTCGAGTGACATACCGTTCGTCTCGGGTACCTTGCGCAGCACGAACCAGAACGACAGCCCGGCGAACACGGCATAGAGTCCGTAGGTGATTGGAAGCGAGGCATCCGCCATCGGGGGAAAGCTGACCGTGATCAGAAAGTTCGCGATCCATTGGGCAGCCGCCGCGAGACCCAGCGCCTTCGCCCGAATCGAGTTTGGGAACATCTCCCCGAGCAATACCCAGACCACGGGGCCCCAGGACGCGCCGAACGAGATGACGAATAGGTTGGCCGCGACGAGTGCGATCGGCGCCCATGCCCCCGGCAGGCTTAGCTCGCCGCCCACCGTTACCGACTGGCTGAAGGCGATAGCCATGGTGGCAAGCGACACCGTCATGCCGATAGAACCGGTGAGTAGAATCGGTCGCCGTCCGATCCGGTCGACCAGGGCGATCGCGACCAGGGTGACCAGGATGTTGGTCACCGAGGTGATCACCGAGATGGTCAGCGAGTTGGATTCTTTGAACCCGACGGCCTCCCACAGGGTGGTCGAATAGTAGAAGATCACGTTGATGCCGACGAACTGCTGGAACACCGACAGGACGATCCCGACCCAGACGATCGGCTTCAACCCGAAGGCGCTCCCCCGCAGTGACCCTGACTTCTGCGACCGGGCGTCGACCTCGATCGACCGGCGCATGTCGCGAATCTCGCGATCGACGTCGCCGCTCGGCCAGAGCCGGGTGAAGACGGCGCGGGCATCCGCTTCTTTATCTTTCAGAATGAGAAAACGCGGGGATTCTGGCAGGATGAACGCGATTCCGCCATAGACGATGGCCGGAACCGCGCCGGCCAGAAACATCCAACGCCAGGCTTCGAGGCCGAACCAGAACTCGCTGCCGGCACCGCCGGCACTCTGGGCGAACATGGCGTCGGAGAGCAGGGCGGTGAAGATGCCGAGAGTGATCGCGAGCTGCTGCAACGAGCCGAGGCGCCCGCGCATCTGCCGCGGCGAGATCTCGGCGATATAGGCCGGTGCCACAACGGATGCGAGACCAATGCCCAGTCCGCCCACCACCCGCCAAATGATCAGGTCGACCACGCCGAAGGCGAGGCCGGAGCCGATCGAGCTGACCAGGAACACGACGCCGCCGAGCACCATCATGGGAATTCGGCCATAACGGTCGGCGAAACGCCCACCGAAGAATGCTCCGGCCGCGGCGCCGAGCAGCGCACAGGCCACGGCGAACCCGGTCAGGCTGGCGTTCAGCCCGAATTCCTGCTGTATCGCGTTGACGGCCCCGTTGATGACCGAGGAATCGAAACCGAACAGAAAACCTCCGAGGGCACCGGCGACGGCCAGTGCGATGACCTTTCGGTTCGTGCTCGGCGTGCCGCGATCGGTCGCCTTCGTGGATGTGTTCATCGTGCTGTGTCGGTCAAAAGTGCCGCCCCCTGGGTCACGTGGCCCGCGCTGTGCAGCGTGGGTCTGGAGCAACGTGTGCGACCCAAGCGGGTCTGGAGCACGTGTGCAACCTGACTAGCCTACTTCCGGTGCCATTCATTTTTGACGAGGTGCCCTGGGGCACGGAGCTCCGCACTCGCGGCGGGTGTCCAGCGGGGCAGGGCTACCATCCGAAGATGAGCACATTCTTAGACAGTTGGCGCTCGCACCTGCTGGTGACGCTGTCAGGTAACAGCGAAGGCCGGCCGAAATGGGTCGGCCAGATCGCGACGGGCGACGACGCCGGATATTTCGGACCGGGGAGCGCGGCCTGGGTGGTGCACGGCGGAATGGCGACCATGGTCGCCGGCATCCGGGCCTTGCTCATGCAGACGCTGCACCCGGGCGCGATGGCCGGCGTCCACGACTGGTCCCGTTATCACGAAGATCCGCTCGGCCGTCTGGCGGGAACGATTCAGTGGCTCATCACCGTGACCTTCGCGGACACGGTGGTGGCTCAGCGCGAATCGAGCCGGGTGGGTCACTTTCACGATCGCGTCGCCGGGACCTACCTCGATGCGCGGGGCAAGGAACAGCCATACACCGCGGGTGACCCTGAGCTTCTGTCATGGGTGCACCTGGTTTTCACGGACGCCTTCCTGCAGACCCACCTGCTCTGGGGTGACGCGATTCCCGGCGGTGCCGACGGCTACGTCAATGAATGGGCCACGGCCGGCGAGCTGATCGGCGTGCAGAATGCTCCACATTCGGCCAGCGAACTCGCCACTCAGCTCGAGGCCTTTCGCAGCGCCGGAACCCTGAAAAGCGACGCCCGCGTGGCCGAGGCTGTGCGGTTCATCCGCTACCCACCGCTGAGCCGTGGCATGCTTCCTTTTTACCGCATCATGTTCGCCGGGGCCGTCGCATCGATCCCCCGCGAGTATCGCGACATGCTCGGTCTTAAGCGGTCGCGCCTGCCCGTGGTCTGGGCCACCGGCCTCGTTCTCGGCGTCGTGAGCCGCCTGCTCGGCCCCTCATCGACATCAGAGGATGCTGCCCGCGCGCGTCTGGCGCGCATCGTGCGCACCCACAACCTCGCTCCCGAGGCGTAGTTTCAGCCCGCGCCTCGATCAGATCTTTCTCGGTCAGATCAAACCGTGGCGACGGAAGGCATTCCAGACACCGTCGTCAAGCACTGCGGTGGTGACTTCATCGGCGTGCATCTTGACCTCGTCGGTCGCGTTGCCCATGGCGACGCCTACTCCACAGACCTGCAACATTTCGAGGTCATTGGTACTGTCCCCGATACCGATCGCGGATTCTGCCTGGATGCCAAGGTGTTCGAGAAGTAGCAGGATCGTACTGCCCTTGTTCACCCCGCTGTAGGTCACCTCGCCGCTGCCCGTGCCCATGTGCGGGATGGTGCCGGTGATCACGTGGAAATCCGAGCTGAGAGCCTCGGCCACGCGGTCGTACGCCGTCGGGTCGGCGGCGAGGAAGACCGACTTTGCGATCCCGGTATAGCTGAGCGGGCGCACGTTGGCGAAGGCTTTTAGCGCCGCGTGTTCGTTTCGGTCGGTGACAGAGAGCAGTTCAGTACGGGTTTCGCCGCGGCGTTCTAGGTCGTCCGCGAGGTAGGTCGCGAAACGCGCGCGCACTCCTGGACTCGGGTACAGCTGGTCGAGGGACTGCAGGTAGAAGTCGAATCCGGACTCCTGATAGAAGCTGACCATGCGCGCCACCGCTGCCTCGGGCATCGTGCGGGCGATCACGAGCTCGTCCCCGACTTCGGCGAACCCGCCGCCGGCGCTGATCGTGCCGTCGAATCCGATCTCACGAATGGCGGGGTAGATCTCGACCGATGCTCGCCCGGTGCTGAGGTAAACGAGGTGCCCGTTTTTGCGGGCGGTGCGTACCGCCTCGATGGTGGACGGGGCGATGACCTCTCCGGAATCGATGAGGGTGCCGTCCACGTCGAGGAACGCGATGCGCGGGGAGTTCATGTGTTACTCCAAACGAGGTGGTCTCTGACACGAAAACACGTACCGCAGGCCACCCACAAAGTTTAAACGATTGTCTCGACGCTGGCGAGTGAGGCGCGCGACGTTCGACGAGATAACCTCGTATACCAGTCGAAGGACTTCTTTCTTGTACCGGTCGAGAATGAAAATGCCGTCGGCGATGACTTCACCGACCTGAACGAGGTGCTCGTTGAAGTAGGCGATGCGATGGCCGAGTCGACCGTATCGGTCGGTTGCAGCTGGAGCCCTAGCCCGCGCCCCATCAGCAACCGCTCCTGACCCAGCTTGTCGATGGAGATGGCGACATTGTTGTTGCGCACTTTATGCGCGACTGCGGCCTGAGCGTGTGCCACCTTGAGTTTCGTCGCCAATGAAAAATTCGAGAGCGGATGCCTGTCCAACGACCGGTTACATCTCGGGCACGAAGAACGCAGCTATGGCCGCGCTGAGCGCCTGTGGATCGTTGACGTGGCAGAGTTCCCGCGCGGAGTGCATCGACAGCAACGGCACTCCAACGTCGACGACGCGAATTCCGAGGCGGGTCGCGGTCAGTGGTCCGATGGTCGAACCACAGGGAACCGTGTTGTTGGAGACGAATTCCTGGTACTCGACGTTGGCCTGGGCGCAGGTACGCGCCCACAGTGCCGCACCATGGGCATCCGTCGCGTAACGCTGGTTGGCATTGATTTTGAGCAGCGGGCCGCCGCCGAGAATGGGCGTGTTGGCCGGGTCGTGGCGCTCGGGGTAGTTGGGATGCACGGCATGACCGGCATCGGCCGAGAGGCACCACGACTCGGCGTAAGCCTGCAGTCGCTCCGAGACGGATGCGCCCAGGCCAGCGCCGATCCGGGTGAGAATGTCATCGAGCAGTGGGCTGCTCGCGCCGGAGCGCGACTGCGAGCCGAGCTCTTCGTGGTCGAAAGCAGCGAGCACGCTGATCGGGCCGGTGGTTTGTTTACTGGTCGCGATCAGGGCGCGCAGGCCCGCGTACACCGAGGAGAGATTGTCTAGGCGCCCGGCGGCGAATAACTCATTGCCGAGACCGAAGATGGCCGGCGCGTTGGTGTCGGCGGTGAGGATGTCGTAGCCGGCGACATCCGCTGCCGCGATATCGACCAGACCGGCCAGGTGCGCAACCAAGTCGGCCTCGGAAGCATCGCCGACGCCGAAGACCGGCGTAAGGTGGCGTTGCCGATCGAGGGTGAGGCCGTTGTTGACCTCGCGGTCCAGGTGCACGGCGAGCTGCGGGATGCGCAGGAATGGCCCGGTGCGCACCAAATGTTCGGTGCCATCGCGGGTGACCAGTCGGCCGGCGAGTTCAAGCTCGCGGTCGAGCCAGGAGTTTTGCAGTGGCCCGCCGTAAAGCTCGACTCCGGCCTGCAGCCAGCCGTGCGAGCCGATCGTGGGCTTCGGTTTGAGCTTGAACCCCGGGGAGTCGGTATGCGCGCCGAGAATGCGAAACGGGGCAGTTCGACCGGCGCTGGTCGGCCCGGCGTCGGCGGGTAGGGACCAGGCGATCACGGCGCCGTCACGCAAGACGTAGAAGCCAGTGCTTTCGGCAGCATCGGTCCAGTTATCTGACTCACTCAGCTGGGTGAAGCCGACCGCGTCGAGGCGCCGGGCCACTTCGGCGGCGGCGTGATACGACGACGGCGACGCTTGGAGAAAGGCAGAGAAATCGGCGATGTAGTCAGGCGTTGCATCCATTCCTCCATCCAACCACTCAGGTCGGGCAGCGGATGCCGCGGGCATGATCTACCCGGCGGCCGGCGCCTCGGACTGCAGAGCGGCTCGGGCGAAGGCCGCGCCGCCAACGGTGACAGCGCTACGGTCACCGTGCCAGGCATCGGTCTGTTCGAAGACGCTGAGCCGGTTGAGCAGGCGCCATTTGGTGTCGACGAGGTGCCAGACCGACTCCGTCGTCGGTTCCTGACCATCGGACTGCACCCAGCCAAGCGAGCCGAGTGCACGCGCGAGGGTCACCAGATAGTCTTCGCGTCGGGTGAGGCCGCGGGTCGCGACGAACAGCAGCAGCAGTCGGGTGGCATCGCTCACGGCGGCAGTCCGACTGTGGTGAATAGTGCGGGCGAGGTGCCACCAAAGCTCGCGCGGATTCCCGGTGAGGGCGCGACCCTTTTTGGTGAGCACGAGCATCCCCTTGTGAACGCGCAACAGCCCGATGTCGCGCAGATGCCCGCGCAGTTCCTGCAAAGGTCGCAAGTGCACTTCGCGGTTGACGCTGATCGGCCAGCCCCAGTCGAGCTCGGCAGCCGCCTCCACGACGACGGCCGGCGGCAGGTGTCCGGCCTGAGTCAAACGGATGCCGTCGGTGCCGACCCGGTTTAAAATCCACTGCGCCTGCACGACCATGCGCGCCATTGCCCGTTCCTGCAGCAGGATCGGGTCACCCACCCGAGCCTGGCCGGTGAGTCGGCGAAAACCGACGACCGCTTGTTCCGGCAGTCGGGTCTCGATCTCCTGAATCACGTTCACCCACCGAGCCTACTGAGCGATTCCGCTGAAAGGCGACGGATACCCCGTGACACGCGCTGTGACCCGCTCACAAACCGACCATCCGCGCGGAAGTCTCGCCTGCCAGCGCCAAGGCAGGGCAACCCCTTTACGTGCGCCGGGGTGGTTCGGGGGTGGGTGTGTTGGTTCGGTGGGTGTGTTGCACAGCGTCGGGCGATTCCCTCAGCATCCGCTACGGGCGCTCGGGTCGTCGTCATGAGCAAGCTCTACCCGCATGGATCACCGACCAGCACAATGACCGAACACACGCCCACGGTAACCACCGAATCCAAAGGACTGATTCGCCAGGACGAATGAGCGAAGATGCGTGCCGCACATGATGCTGGCGGCATCCGTGCCGTCGAGGTGCGAGATAGCGAAACTCGCCACGATATAAGCGAGTGCCATGATGAATACTGAGACTGCCGCCAAAGCGTAAAACTGCCGATACTGACGCAGATAATTTGCGCTCACTGCGGGGTTGTCAGTGTCACCGAAACCGAGAACCGGCCCCATGAGCTCAAACATGAACATCGCGTTGTCTGCAAGCCCGGCGTTGACGACAGCCAGACCACCTGCATGCAGAGCTATTCGATTGAGATACCCGGCCGCGATCTAGCGATACCAGAACAGTACGCGCGCGGACGCCGACCGGAATGGACTCTCCACGCGATTTTGTGTGAGTCGAGCAGCTGACAGGCGTCGCTGTCCGCGCATACCCAGAGCCGAAGGCGGACCGCACTGTCGGTGGTATCTGGCACCCTTGAAGGATGACCGACACCCGCGCATCCGCTCTGGCCATTCTGCGCACCCTGGTGGGTCGGGAGGACGCCGACTTTCACGACGGACAGTACGAGGCGATCGAGAGCCTGGTGGACCAGCGGCGCCGGGCACTCGTCGTGCAGCGCACCGGGTGGGGTAAATCAGCCGTATATTTTGTGGCGACTCTGCTGCTGCGACGCAGGGGGGCCGGCCCCACCATTCTGGTCTCGCCGCTGCTCGCCCTGATGCGCGACCAGGTTGCCGCGGCGGCTCGGGCCGGGGTACGAGCGGTGTCGATCAACTCGTCGAACGCGCACGAGTGGACCGACGTTTTGCGTCAGCTCGACGCCGACGAGGTCGACGTGCTGCTGGTGTCGCCCGAACGGCTGAACAACCCGTCCTTCCGCGATGAGCAGCTGCCAGCTTTGATCGCCCGCGTCGGCCTGCTCGTGGTCGATGAAGCACACTGTATCTCCGACTGGGGCCACGACTTTCGCCCGGACTACCGTCGCCTGCGCGACCTGATCGCCCAGATGCCGAAAGGCGTTCCGGTGCTCGCCACGACGGCGACCGCCAACAGCCGGGTCGTGCAGGATGTCGCGGAGCAGGTGGGCAGGGTCGCCGCTGGTTTCGACAAAGCCAGCACCGGTGTCGGCACGGCGGCGGAACCCGCAGAAGTCGTCACGATTCGCGGCCCGCTCGCCCGTTCGTCGCTGCGCCTCGGCGTGCTGCGCCTGCCCGACTCACGTGCGCGGCTGGCCTGGCTACTCAGCCATCTCGGAGATCTGCCGGGTAGCGGCATCATCTACACCCTCACCGTGGCGGCGGCAGAAGACACCGCCCGGTTGCTGCGGGAGGCCGGCCATGCGGTGCGCGCCTACACCGGGCAAACCGACACGGTTGAACGTGAGGAATCCGAAGGGTTGCTCAAGACCAACCAAGTCAAGGCGCTCATCGCCACGAGCGCCCTGGGCATGGGCTTCGACAAGCCCGACCTGGGCTTCGTGCTGCACCTGGGGGCGCCCTCCTCCCCCGTTGCGTATTACCAGCAGGTAGGACGCGCCGGCCGGGCTACCGCCTCGGCCGACGTGCTGCTGCTACCCGGCGCCGAAGACGAGGCCATCTGGCACTATTTCGCGACCGCTTCGATGCCCAACCAGGCGAAAGCCCTCGCCGTGATCGGCGCGCTTGAAGCCGCCGGCGCCCCGCTGTCGACGCCGGCCCTCGAGGCCAGGGTCGACCTTCGGCGTACCCCGCTCGAACTGCTGCTCAAGGTGCTCGACGTCGACGGCGCCGCGCACCGGGTCAAGGGCGGCTGGCAGTCCACCGGGCAGCCTTGGGTCTACGACTCCGAACGCTACGAGCGCATCGCCACTGCCCGACTCGGCGAACAGCGGTCCATGCTCGAATTCGAGAACACCACCGGCTGTCGCATGGAGTTTCTGCAGCGCGCCCTCGACGACGATACCGCCGTGCCCTGCGGCCGCTGCGACAATTGCCGGGGCCCCTGGTATCCGGTCGATCTGGCCGAGGGAGCAGCGGCCACGGCGGCGCGCACGCTCGACCGGGTGGGCGTCGCCATCGATGCGCGCGCCCAATGGCCCACCGGCATGAGCAGCCTCGGCGTTTTGGCCACCGGCAAGATTCCGCTCACCGAACACGCCGAGCCTGGCCGCGCGCTGGCTCGGTTGACCGACCTCGGCTGGGGCGGCCCCTTGCGCGACGTTTTCGCCACCGGTGCAGCGGATGTCGCAGCCCCGCCCGCCATGCTGGCCGCCTGTGTGCGCGTACTCGCCGAGTGGGGATGGGCGAAGCGGCCGGCGGCCATTGTCTCGATACCGTCGCGGCGGCATCCACTTCTGATCGATTCGGTGTCCCAATCGCTGTCTGAGGTCGGCCGATTGCCGTGGCTGGGCGCCCTGAATTGGGCGAACGGCGGCCCGACCGGCGAGCCGGGCGGTAACAGCGCCTACCGGTTATCAGGGGTCTGGGAGAAGTTCACGGTGGGGCCTGACCTCGCCGAGGCCCTCGCACCGTTCACCGGGCGCCCCATTCTGCTCATCGATGACTTGGCCGACAGCCGGTGGACCGTGACCGTGGCCGCCCGCCTGCTGCGCCAGCACGGTGCCTCGGCAGTGCTGCCCTTTACCCTGGCCTTGCGCTCGTAGTCTGATATCGGGCGTATCCGGAATAATTGGAGCTTGCGGCTCCTTGTTATTCTGAGTAGAGCGCTATCCGCGGCCTCCGCACCATTCGGGTGCAACACGACCCCAACCTAGTTCGATAGGCGTTCCTTTTCATGAAGTTCAAATTCATTCCGGCCGCTTTGCTCAGCGTCGTCGCTCTCACCCTCACCGGTTGCTCCGCCTCAAGCGCCACCGACGATTCACTGACCAGCGTGCTCGACTCCGGCACCCTCACGATCGGCACAGAGGGCACCTACCGGCCGTTCTCGTTCCACGAAGGCGGCTCGGGCGAACTGACCGGCTACGACGTTGAGGTCGCCCGTGCTGTAGCAGCCGAGCTGGGCGTCGACGTCGCGTTCGAAGAAACCCAGTGGGACGGCATCTTTGCCGGCCTCACCGCCGGCCGCTGGGACACCATCGCCAACCAAGTGTCGATCACCCCGGAGCGCCTAGATGCGTACGCGTTCTCGACGCCATACACTTACTCCACCGGTGTCATCGTGGTTCCCGCCGACAACACGTCGATCACCTCGTTTTCGAGCCTTGACGGCCTGACCACGGCGCAGTCACTGAGTAGCAACTGGTACACCCTGGCCACCGAGAGCGGCGCAAACGTTCAGTCCATCGAAGGCTGGGCCCAGTCTGTCGCCCTGGTCGAACAGGGCCGGGTGGATGCCACGGTCAACGACAAGCTGACCTTTCTGGACTACCAGAAGACCAACGGTGCCGACAACCTGAAGATCGCGGCCGAGACCGAGGAGCGCTCCGAGAGTGCGTTCGCCTTCGCGAAGGATGGCACCGCCCTGGCTGACGCCGTGAGTGAAGCGCTGGCGACCCTCAGCAATGATGGAACGCTCGCCGAGCTCTCTGATAAGTACTTCGGCGCCGACGTCAGCCAGTAACCGAACTAATCTATGATCGAGCCTTATTGGGAGTTGTTCGTCAGTTCGCTCTGGCCGTTGCTTGACGGTGCAGTGCGCGGAACGATTCCGCTCGCTCTCACGTCGTTTGCGATCGGACTCGTGCTTGCGCTCGTACTGGCTCTTATGCGCTTGTCGTCGAAGCGCGCGCTCTCCAGCATTGCCCGCGGCTACATTTCGATCGTGCGCGGCACTCCCCTGCTGGTGCAACTGTTCGTGATCTTCTATGGGCTGCCGTCGATCGGAGTGCTCATCGACCCGTGGCCGAGCGCTATCGTGGCGTTCTCGATCAATGTCGGCGGATACGCCGCCGAGGTCATCCGGGCCGCGATTCTCTCGGTGCCGAAAGGCCAGTGGGAGGCCGCCTACATGATCGGCATGTCGCGTAATCGGGCTCTCACCCGTATCATTTTGCCGCAGGCTGCCCGCGTGTCGGTGCCGCCGCTGTCGAATACGTTCATCAGTCTGGTCAAAGACACGTCACTAGCCTCCGTGATCCTTGTCACCGAGCTCTTTCGCGAGGCGCAGCAGATCGCATCCTTCAGCAATGAGTTCATGCTGGTCTACCTCGAAGCTGCATTGATTTACTGGGTAATCTGCCTGGTCCTCTCGACCGGTCAGGGTTTTCTTGAGAAGCGATTGGACCGCTATGTCGCCCGCTGACCTGTCCGCCAGTGTGAGTTCCGGCACAACGGATGCCACCCCCCTGCTGCGCGTGCGCGGCCTGCAGAAGAGTTTCGGCAGCAACCGGGTCCTGAAGTCGGTGGACCTCACTGTCGGTCGCGGTCGGGTGCTAGCTCTGATCGGCCCGTCCGGCTCGGGCAAGACCACGATCTTGCGCTGCCTGAACGGGCTGGAACTGCCCGACGGCGGCACGATCGACGTCGCTGCCGCCAGCACGAGTGACCGGGGTCCGGGCGGTTCAGCTGCGGGTCGGGGCGAGCGCTCGGCCGCCCCGATGACCATTGATTTTGCGGCGAAAACCTCACCGAAAGACTTGGCCGGCCTGCGCGACCGGTCGGCGATGGTCTTCCAGCACTACAACCTGTTCCCGCACAAAACGGTGTTGCAGAACGTAATCGAGGGGCCGGTGGTAGTGCAACGACGCCCGGCCGCCGAGGTGACCGCTGAGGCGCTCGCCCTGCTCGATCGGGTCGGTCTGACCGACAAACGGCATAGCTTTCCGTTCGAGCTCTCCGGCGGCCAACAACAGCGGGTCGGAATCGTTCGGGCACTCGCCCTGCGGCCGCAGGTTCTGTTATTCGACGAGCCGACATCCGCTCTCGATCCGGAGCTGGTCGGCGACGTGCTGCGCCTGATCAAGGAGCTCGCCGACGAGGGGTGGACCATGGTTATCGTCACCCACGAACTCGAATTCGCCCGCGAGGTCGCCCACGAGATCGCATTCGTCGACGGCGGAACGATCGTCGAGCACGGCGACCCTAAACAGGTGCTGCGGCGCCCGCAGCACGAACGCACCCGTCAGTTTCTGCACCGGCTGCTCAACCCGTTCTAAGCTGCGGGCACCGAGCTGCCGACCGAGGAGCAGGCACCGAGCAGAGCGCGGTGCGAGCAGGCTCCTGCGTCTGAGCGGCTGGCGCGGCATCCGCTGCCCGCATGACCGCGCCCGATATCGGTAGCCGCTGCGCCGGTTACCGTAGCGCGCCCCCACCTCGGGTGCACCCGCGCACCCACCCCGTTCGGGCGAGGGTAGGCGCGGGCGGGCGGCGCTATGGATGGGGCGTTATGATCACGACGGTGATGCGGTCGAGTCCTGGGCCATAGTGCCAGTAGATGCGACCGGCCGTTGGCGTGCGGTGCTCAATGTAGGAGTCCCAGACGGCTTCGCCCTTCTTGCCCGCGAGCGACACGTACTTGTGCGAGCGCAGGGCCGGATCTTCGGGGTTTAGCTGCAGCCGACCGAGCGCGGTTCGCACGCGCTTCAGTCGGCCGACCAGTTGTGGTTTCGCTTCCAGAATGGAGAGTCCTGATGCCGCTTCCCGCGTGAGGAGGAGCGTAAAGCTCATGACCGGGGCTCGGCGGAGGCGTTCTCGTCCTCAAGCGAGTGCTCCTCCTCGGCGTACCGGGTGAAGTCACCGCCCTCACTCGTTTCGTCCTTGGAACTGTGCTCAAGGCCACGCACCAGAGCCGCACGAATGCCCTCGTCGTCCCAGACCAGAAGTTCCCGGCGGGGAATCGACACGAGCGGCGTCAGAAGAATCTCACCCTCAGCATTGACCGCGACGGCGTACCGATCATCACGGTGCACGCCGGCCTTACCAAAGGCCATTCTGGAGCGCTCATCGGCGCTTACTTCGCCCACCGGAACGAAATCCGACTTCAGTTCCACCATGTCGTCACCCAATCATCTGGTGGCATTGACTCGCGAGGGGAAAACTCCCTGCCAGGTCATTGCCCGTCTGGAAAATGAGATTACCCCAGATTTACATGTGGGTAAACCCCTGGTCAAGACTTTCAGAAGATGTATACTCCGCACCGACAAGGTTCTATCAGGGTTGGTCGCGGTGCACGCAGGCGTTGACCGCAGACACCTCGCACCGTGAAATCCTGTCGCACACAAAGAGATCAGTCCGGCCGGTAAGGCGATCGGACGATTCAGACAGCGTTAACATACAACGACGCGGGCACTCGCTCAAGCACCAAAACTCCTAATGTCTCACTGTTACTTGCGGAAGAATCACCGAGCCGGGGACACCACGGTCTGCAGAGTGCTCGAGCGCAGCGACCGGGCTTCCCGCTTGGAGCGTGGCTCTGAACGTGGCGACCTTTCGGCCCGCTCCAGCAGGTAGCGTGTAACGGTGTGCCAGTCCGGAAACTTCGGTGCCAGAAACTTGATGAGCTCCCCCTCGAATCGGTTAGCGCCGGCGGCCAAACCGTCGTCGACCAGAAAGTCTCCGCGATTCAAATGCTTGTGGTGCGAGAGGATCAGCCGCTTGTATGCCGGCCCGGTCACATCCGCTCCTAAATGTTCCTGCACCCACTCCAATTTGTGTTGCCAGGCGCTCGCGTTGCCCCACGGCGCCATCGACAAGATGTAAGTGTCAAACGATTTTGCCAAGGTGTGAAACGCCTCGATCGCGCCGCTGATCGGTTCCATTCGTGCGAAAACGCCTGGCACCTCATCGAGTCGTTTTTCGTAGCGGCTGTATTCCGCGTTGGTCAAACGGTCGATTCCCGATTGCACGTTGACGAGGGTGTTGTCGAGGTCGATATAGAGGATTTTTTTCATTCGGGCTCCCTAACGCGGCTCGCATCATTGCGGCAACGCTCCGATGGTGACAGGGTCACCCCAGATCGGCAATGCCTGCAGGCACCCCGAACGATTGGCCCGCCCAGCGATACCCGTCACTCGGTGCGGTCACCGCCCTCAATCTCGCTATACCCCCGGTCGGTTACCACGATGCGCAGAGTTGCGGGGATTTGCTCCTTCATGGAGTCGACGTGACTGATCAGCCCAATGGTGCGACCGCCGGCACGCAAGGAATCGAGGGTACTCATGGCCGTCTCGAGGGTTTCACCGTCGAGAGAGCCGAAGCCCTCATCGACGAAGAGAGTGTCGAGGGTGACGCCGCCGGCCTGCCCGGTGACGACCTCGGCGAGCCCGAGGGCGAGGGCCAGGGAGGCGAGAAAGGTCTCACCGCCCGACAGCGAGTGCGTTGGACGGGCCCGACCGGTGTATTCGTCGCGAATGGCGAGCCCCAGCCCCGACCGTGCCCCGCCGAAAGCCAGGGAGTCATCGTGTTCGAGGGTGTAGCGGCCGCTCGTCATGGTGCGCAGCCGAATGTTGGCAGCCGCCACGATCTCCTCAAGCTGTGCGGCCAGTACGTAATTTTCCAGTCGCATGCGTTTGGTGTTGGGTTCGTCGCCGTGTACGACGTCGGCCAGCTGACGCACCTGCTGCTGCATCTCGTGCATCTGAGCGGATGCCGCGAACAGCGCGCCAACCCGGCCGACAATCACGGAGAGGGTCGCGGTGCGGTCGACCAAGGAGCTTTGCACTGTCAATGCGGTATCGCGTGCCGTGCTCGCGGCGGCAGCTGCGGCTGCGGCTGGTGCGACGTCGACGGGCTCGGTGGGTAGATCCGCGAGGTCGGGCTGGGTGAGGGTCGCGCGGGCTGCCGCCAGGGAGTCGTCGTGCACGCGCAGCGCTTTCGAGCGTCGTTCAATCTCGGGCTGGTCGAGTCGCGCGGCGAGCACCGCAGTCTCATCGGTAAAGGCTTCCTCGGCCAGCTGCGCGCGCAGGCGGCAGTGCGCGGCGTCTTCGGCTGCGCCGCACTCGTCGACCAGGCTCAGCGCAGTGGCGAGCGTGCGCGCCTGGGTTAGCGCGTTGTGCAGGTGAGTGGCCTGGCCGCGTACGCTGTCGAACTCGCCGCGTTGCGCGGCGATCCGGCCGAAGATGGCCTCCCGCTGGCTGACCCGAGCGGCATGTGCCGTGCTGGCCTGATCGCGTTGGCCGCGCAGTTCCTCAACGCTGGCGGTCGCCTGGGTCATCGTGGACTGCATCCGAGCGAGCCGGGCTTGCAAATCGGGCAGGGTCGAAGTGGCTCGATCGGCCAGCCGGTGCGCTTCGGTTGCTGCGTCGTGCTCGGCCGTGATCGTGGCCGCGCCGCGCCCCCTGGTGAGGGCGCGGGCTTCAGCCAGGCGGAGATCGACCGATTGCACTGTGTTCTGGGCCACGACGAGCTGACCCTGCCGGTCGGTGACCATGCTGCGCGCGACGTTCAGATCGTGAGTGGTGACCGGCTCATCGTGACCGAGGGCTGGCTGAGGGTGTGCTGTTGACCCGCACACCGCGCAGGCGTCCCCGGTGATCAGCCGGGTGGCGAGCTCGGCGGCGAATCCCGAAAAGCGACGGGCGAGCACGCTCTCGTAGTGCGCGGCCGCGTCGGCGTTGTCGCCGCTCGCGGTCAACTCGGCCTGCTGTGCGGTGAGCAGGACGCTACCGAGCCGCGTGACGGTCTGCGCGGCCGCCAGGGTAAGGGCGGCACGGTCGAGGGCGATCGTCGCGTCGGGCTGACGAGCAGCCGCGAGCTGTGCCGCGGAGTACTCAGCGGTGATCGCCTCGATTTGTTCGGGCAAAGCATCGACCTCGGCGCGGGCAACGTCGAGAGCGCGAGTGCCTTCCAGCTGTTCGATCAGCAGCTCGGCGATCTCGTTGTCGAGCTCAGGGAGGGCGACCTCATCGGCGAGGGCGTCTTCGAGCGCACCGAGGCGACCGAGCAGCCCGTCAATGATTGGCTGAAGCTGCCCGAGCGTTTCCACGGATGCCGCACACGTTCGCGAACGACCGGCAGCACCAGCAGCACCTGACGTCTCAGCCGGGCGATCACCCTCGCGCTGCGCCTGTGCTGCAGCCAGTGCGCTCTCGGCCGCCGCCAGTGCGCTGGCTGCCTCGTGGCGCGCCCGAACCTGCGGCCAGACTCTGGCAGCGCGCGCGGCGTTCTGCAGATCGGCTCGCTCCCGAACGATGTCGTCCTGCCGGGAGTCGAGCACAGCCAGGTCACTAGCGGCAGCGGATCGACGAAGCTGACGCTGCTCGGTCTGCAGCAGGGACTGGTGCTGGTCGGTCGCGGTGGCCAATTCGACGATGGTACGAGCTTGCTCAACGGTCGCAGCATCGAGTTGCCCGGCGAGATCGTGCTGGGCAGCGGCAAACCACCCCGCGGTCGGTGCGGCGAGCGGCCCGTCGTGGCGGAGCAGCTGCGCGGCAACGGTCTGGTTTTGCTCGAGGTCGCGCTGGCTCGTCGCCAGTTGCTCGTCCAATCCCTTACGGCGCAGAATCAGCGCGGCTTCCAGCTGTTCGAAGCGGCCGGTGTTGAACAGGGTGCGCAGAACAGCGCGGCGCTCCTCGGTCTTGGCGAGCAGGAATCGTTGGAATCGATTCTGCGCGAGCAGGATCACCTGCAGAAACTGGTCGACCTTGAGCGGCAGAATGGCATCGAGTTCGTGACCGACGGCACCGGGCTTGGCCGCGATGCCGCGCCAGCCGCCTTCATCGGAACCGTCGGCGTCGTCCAGAACCTGCAGCACGGCGGTCGCCGCGGCCATGGTGACCCCGGTTTGGTTCTTCTTGGGTCGTTCGTACGCCGGGCTGCGGCGCAGCCGATACCGGGACTGGTTGACGCTGAAGTCGAGTTCGACAAACGTCGGGTCGCCGGCCACGCAGTGGTCGCTGCGCAGCTTCAGCTCGCTGCCATCGAAACGCGGCACCTGGTTGTAAAGGGCGAAACAAATGGCGTCGAGAATGCTCGACTTGCCAGCCCCGGTCTTGCCGGAGATCAGAAAGATTCCGTCATTGTCGAAGCGCTCGAAGTCCACGAGTTGTTCGTCTTTATAGGGGCCGAACCCGGCGAGCCGCAACCGCAGTATCTTCACGAGTTCACCGCCCGGGTGGACTGCTCGGTGAGCAGTTCGGCTACAAGCGCACTCTCAAATTCGGTCGGTCCGACGCCGTTGCGCACGAAGGAGAGGAAGCCGGCCACGATCTCGGGGTCACTCGTCGCCGCACGAATGCGCTCGGCGTAGCTGTTATCGCCGGGGTCGACCCGAATCGCCGGGCGATGCTCGAGCGCCACCGCGTGCGCAAACCGAGCTTGCAGCGCACGCATAGCATCGAGCGGGCGCACCTGATCGGTGAGGATGGCCTTCACCCAGTCGCTCTCGTTGTCGGCGTAGCTAGAGTTTTCGAGCAGATCGGCGAGCTCGCCGGTGAGCACTGCCAACCGCCGCGGCACCGGCAGGTCGACCCAATCGACCGCGCCGAGGCCGGAGGCATCGAGTTCGACCAGCCAGGCTCCCCGCGGTTTACTCACCTCGGAGAAGGAATAGTGCAGCGGCGCCCCGGAATAACGCACGCGGTCGGTGAGGGTGGCCCGGCCGTGGATGTGCCCTAGCGCTACGTAGTCACAACTATCGAAGACGCTCAGCGGGACGACGTCGAGTCCGCCGGCCGTGATGTCGCGCTCCACATCACTCGCCGCGGTAGCCGGGGCGACGCCGGCGGCGAAGCAGTGCGACAGCACGACGCTGCGCCCGCCGCGCACGCCCATGTCGGTCCGAATCTGGGTCATGACGAACCGGAGCACCTGCTCATGCGTCTTCAGCAGCTCAGCGGGATGCAGATGTCGAATGAGTACGGGCTCGAGAAAGGGAATGCCATAGAAGTGCACCGGTCCGTGCTCATCACTGATGGTGATCGGCTCGAGGTATTGCTCCGGACGGGTCACCACGTGGATGCCGGCCAGCGCCGCCCACTCGGCCTGAAAGCCCAGCCGGGTGGCCGAATCGTGGTTTCCGCTGGTCATCACAACGGATGCCCCGGCCTCTTTCAGACGCCGCAAGACACGAGTCAGCAGCGCGTAGCTCTCTTTCGAGGGCATGGCGGAATCAAACACGTCACCCGCCACGGCGACCACGTCGACGCCTCGCTCGCCCACCACCGCAACGAGGGCGTCGAACACGACCGCCAGGTGTTCGAGGGTCGAATGGGTGTGGAAGGTGCGCCCGATGTGCCAGTCCGAGGTGTGCAAAATCTTCATACCATTCACGCTACCGCCGGCCACCGACAGGACTAACCGACAGCAACCGTTAAACCCGATCCAGACAATTTCTTTGTTTATCTTGTTTTTTCTTGACAAACAAAAATAAACACAGCTAAAGTCAATGAAAACAACTTCTTGTGGCCCGTGTCACTCATCGTCGAGGAGGCAATTCGTGTTCGCCGAAGAACGACAACTCTTAATCGCCGCACTCGTGGCAACCGAGGGGCGAGTCACCGTGACCGACCTCGCCGCGCGTTTCACCATCACCGCCGAGACCGTGCGCCGTGACCTCGACACCCTCGAGGCCGCTCGCCAGTTGCGCCGAGTGCACGGCGGCGCCGTCGGCATAGATCGCCTGAGCCTGTCGGAGCCGAGCCTCGACGAGCGTCAGACCCAGCGCCTCGACGAGAAGTCCCGCATTGTCGATGCGGCCATGCGCATGATTCCGGTGAGTCGAACCGGCTCGATCGTGCTCGATGCCGGCAGCACCACCGAGCGCCTCGCCGAGCGCCTCGCTGGCTGGGCGCCCGCAGTCTCCGGCGACCAGCTGCTAGTGATCACCAACGCCGTTCCGATCGCCGCCAAGCTCTCCCGCAACGACGCCATCAACCTGCACATTCTCGGCGGTCGGGTGCGCGGGCTGACCAGCGCGATCGTCGGCGCTGGCACCGTCGCCCAGCTCGCCGCGCTGCGCCCCGACATCGCCTTCATCGGCACCAACGGCATCAGCGCGACCTTTGGCCTCAGTACCCCCGACTCGGTCGAAGCCGCCGTCAAATCCGCGATCGTCCGCACGGCCCGGCGCGTCGTCGTTCTCGCCGATTCCAGCAAGCTCGGCCAGGAGACGCTCGTCTCCTTCGCCGCCCTCGCATCAATCGACACCCTGATAACGGATGCCGCGCCATCCGCCGATCTTGCCGCAGCCCTGGCCGCAGCCGACGTCGACGTCGTGATCGCATGATTGTCACCCTGACCCCGAACCCAAGCCTCGACCGCACCATCGAGCTGTCCGGCCCGCTCGCCCGCGGCGAGGTGCAACGCGCCGTCGCTGCCCACGGCGAACCCGGCGGCAAGGGCGTCAACATTTGCCGTGCCCTCGAAGCGAGCGGCATCAGCAGCCTGGCCATCCTTCCCGGCGACGCGGACGACCCGGTGCTACTCGCCCTCACCAGCCACGGCATTCCACACCTCGGCCTGCCAATCGGCAAACCGCTCCGCAGCAACATCGCGATCACCGAACCCGATGGCACGACCACCAAGCTCAACGAGCCTGGACCAGAGCTGAGCCCAGACCAGCAGAACGCCCTCATCGACCTAGTGCTCGAGCAGTCGGTCGGCGCCAGCTGGCTCGTGCTGGCCGGGTCGGTGCCACCCGGCGTTCCCGACGATTTCTACGCCCGTATCATCCGCGAACTACGCGAACGGCTCGGCTCGGCGGCACCAAAAGTGGCCGTAGATTCGTCGGGCGGCCCACTGGTGAAAGCGGCCCTGGCACACCCCGATCTGCTCAAACCCAACGGTGAGGAACTCGCGGAACTGAGCGGTCTGTGCGACGGCGACACGCTCGAGGCGAACCCCGCGCTTGTTGTCGATGCGGCCCGCGTGCTCATCGCCGGCGGCGTCGGTGCCGTGCTGGCCACGCTCGGAGCAAAGGGCGCCGTGCTCGTCACCGCCGAGGGCAGTTGGCTCGCGACCACGCCGCCGATGATCGCCGTGAGCACCGTCGGTGCCGGCGACTCGGCCCTAGCCGGCTACCTGCTGCAAAGCAACCTCGGCGCGAGCGCCCCCGACCGCCTGCGCCAGGCCGCCGCCCACGGCGCCGCTGCGGCCTCCCTACCTGGTTCTACTGTTCCCGCCCTGCACCAAACCAACCCCAGCGCCGTCACAGTGACGGACCTTGCCCCAGAATCGGTCCCCCGGCCGGTCCTGTCCACACATCCAAAGGAGGATGACCAGTGAGTGCACTGATTACCCCGGAGCTCGTTGCTCTGGACACCCATCTCGGCAGCGAGCCGAAGGACGTCATTCGGCGCCTGGCCGAGCTCGTCGTCGAGTCAGGTCGCGCCACCGAGATCGAGGCGCTGTACGCGGATGCCCTCGCTCGCGAAGCGAAAACCGCCACCGGCATTCCGGGCGGCCTCGCCATTCCGCATTGCCGTTCCTCGGCCGTGCTGGAGCCCACCCTCGCGCTGGCACGCCTGTCGACCCCGGTCGATTTCGGGTCGAAAGACGGCCCCGCCGACCTGGTCTTTCTCATCGCAGCCCCGGAGGGTGCCGACCAGGAACACCTGAAGATTTTGGCCAAGCTCGCCCGGTCGCTCATGAAGAAGGACTTCACCACCGCCCTGCGGGACGCGTCGACCGCGCAGCAGATCGTCGAACTCGTGGGCAATGTCGTCGCCCCGGTTCCGGTTGCCGCTGGCGCTGGCGCTGGCGCACATACTGCCAGTGCCGCTGAGAACTCAAACGCCGGCACCGGTCCGGCTCAGATCGGCGTGAAGCGCCTCGTCGCCGTCACCGCCTGCCCGACCGGCATCGCGCACACCTATATGGCCGCCGACTCACTCGTGGCGGCTGCCAAGGCCGTCGGCGTTGACCTGCAGGTAGAAACCCAGGGTTCGGCTGGCGTCACCCCGCTCGACCCGGCGGTCATCGCTGCCGCCGACGCCGTAATCTTCGCTGTCGACGTCGACGTTCGCGGCCGCGAACGCTTCGCCGGCAAGCCCGTCATCAACGCCCCGGTCAAGCGCGGCATCGACGAACCCGGCCGACTGATCGAGGAAGCCCTCGCAGCCGCACTCAACCCGAATGCACGTCGCGTCAGCGACACCGTCGACCTCGGCGGCGCCTCCGAGGAAAGGAGCGAGCACCTGGGCCAGAAGCTCAAGCGCGCGCTGCTCACCGGTGTCAGCTACATGATTCCCTTCGTCGCTGGCGGAGGCCTGCTCATCGCCCTCGGCTTTCTGCTCGGCGGCTACGAGATCACCGAAGTCGCCGATGACGTCGTGCTCAACAACAGCCTGTTCAACCTGCCAGACGGCGGAATGCTCATCTACCTCGGCGCGGTCTTCTTCAAGATCGGCGCCCTGTCGATGGGGTTCCTGGTTCCCGCGCTGGCCGGATACATCGCCTTCGCGATCGCTGACCGACCCGGTATCGCACCAGGCTTCGTCGCGGGTGCCGTCGCCGGATTCATGGGTGCTGGCTTCCTCGGCGGTATCGTCGGCGGTCTGCTCGCCGGTGTCGTGGCCGCGAGCTTCGCCAAGCTGAACGTTCCGCGCTGGCTGCGCAGCCTGATGCCCGTCGTGATCATTCCGCTGATCGCGTCGATCGTCGCCTCCGGTTTGATGTTCGTCATTCTCGGCGGGCCGATTGCGCTGCTGACCGTGGGGTTGGGCGACTGGCTGAACGGCATGACCGGGGCATCCGCTGTGATTCTCGGTGTCATCCTGGGCCTCATGATGGCCTTCGACCTCGGCGGACCGGTCAACAAGGTCGCCTACGCCTTCGCCGTCGCCGGCCTCGGTGCGGCAAGCCTCGCCAACCAGGCGCCGTGGCAGATCATGGCCGCTGTCATGGCCGCTGGCATGGTTCCGCCGCTCGCAATGGCCTTAGCCACCTCGATCGACAAGAAACTGTTCAGCTTGTCTGAGCGCGAGAACGGCAAGGCTGCCTGGCTGCTCGGTGCCTCGTTCATCTCCGAAGGCGCCATTCCGTTCGCCGCCGCTGACGTGTTCCGGGTTATTCCGGCCGCCATGCTCGGCGCCGCGGTCACCGGTGGCCTGTCCATGGCCTGGAACATCACGAGCAAGGCGCCACACGGAGGAATGTTCGTGTTCTTTGCCATCGACAACTTCCTGCTGTTCGTACTCGCCATTGCGATCGGTACTGTTGTATCAGCGTTCGCCGTGGTCGGGCTCAAGCGCTACGCGGTACGCAAGCCCGCAGTCTCGGAAGCTATCCCGGTCAACGCCTGACCCGGTAAGAACCCCGTGGGAACTACCCGCGAAGAATGCCACGCAGTACAGTGACGCCCAGCCGCAGGCTGGGGATCAAGGAATTGAGGACGATCGTGCAGACGCTTTCAGGCAAGGCGAGTACCGACCAAGCCGAAACCGGCCGCACCTTCACCGGAGTCGGCGTCAGCCCCGGCCGTATCGTCGGCTCCATCCTGTTGATGCCCCAGCCTGTGAGGGAACCCGGTGCGGGCGAACGTCTGGCCGAGGGAACCACGCCGGAGGAGGCATCTGCTGCCCTGCGGGTCGCAGCAAAGGCCGCGCAAACCAATCTCACAGCTCGCTCGGTCGGCGCTTCGGGCGCCGGCCGGGAGGTGCTGGAGGCGACGGCGCTGATGGCGAACGACCCGATGCTGGTCAAGGCTGCCGTCAAGCTCATCACCAACGGTTCCTCAGCGGAACGGGCGATCTGGGACGCCGCCGCCTCGGTGGCCGAAATGCTCCACAACCTCGGCGGCTACATGGCCGAACGGGCGACCGACGTGCTCGATGTGCGCGGCCGGATCGTGGCCGAGCTGCGCGGCGTTCCGGCCCCCGGAATCCCGTACTCGGACACGCCGTTCATTCTGGTCGGCGAGGATCTCGCACCGGCCGACACCGCCACTCTCGACCCGTCGAGGGTACTCGCCCTCGTTACCTCGAGCGGCGGACCCCAGTCGCACACGGCCATCATCGCTCGCGCCCTGGGGCTGCCGGCCGTGGTTGCCGCCCTCGGCGTCGATGGCTTGACCGACGGCACCATCGTCTTCGTTGACGGCGCGGCCGGAACGATTCTGGTCGACCCCGGCGCCGACGAGGTCGACCTGGCCAAGGAATGGGAGACCACCACCGCCGCTCTCGCCGTGTTCGACGGCACCGGGCGCCTGAAAGACGGCCACCTGGTTCCACTGCTCTCCAACGTCGGCGGGGCCACGGATGCGGTCAAAGCCGCAGCCGCCGGCGCCCAGGGTGTCGGCCTGCTGCGCACCGAGTTCTGCTTTCTGGAACGAGACATCGAGCCCAGCATCGCCGAACAGGTCGAGGCCTACCGCGGCGTGTTCGACGCGTTCCCCGGCAAGAAGGTCGTCGTGCGCACTCTCGACGCCGGCGCCGACAAACCGCTGCCGTTTCTGACAGATGCCTCCGAGCCGAATCCTGCCCTCGGCGTGCGCGGCTACCGCACCGATTTCACCTCCCCCGGAGTACTCGAGCGTCAGCTCCAGGCCATCGCGCAGGCCGCCGACGGCACTAAGGCCCAGGTCTGGGTGATGGCACCGATGATAGCCACCGCCGAGGAAGCCGAGCACTTCGCTGGCCTTTGCGCCGCAGCCGACCTGAAGACGTCCGGCGTCATGGTCGAGGTCCCCTCTGCGGCACTCACCGCCGCGAGCATTCTCGAACACGTTGACTTCGTCAGCTTAGGCACCAACGACCTCACCCAGTACGCCATGGCCGCCGACCGCCAGCTCGGCCCGCTCGCAGCCCTCAACACGCCGTGGCAGCCAGCGGTGCTGCAGTTGATCCGCCTGACCGTGGCCGGTTCGCGCGACGAGGGCAACGACAAGCCGGTTGGTGTCTGTGGCGAGGCTGCGGCCGACCCCGCGCTCGCGGTCGTGCTGGTCGGACTCGGCGTCTCGACGCTGTCCATGACCGCACGTGCCCTCTCTGCAGTCGCCGCCGTGCTCGCGAGCGTGACGCTCCCCGAGGCACAGCAATTGGCCACCCTGGCCCTCAAATCACATTCAGCAACGGATGCCCGTCGAATCGTTCGCGATAAACTCCCCATACTTAATACGCTGGGTTTGTAATCTGCACTCGCTCTTTTTCAACACTGCTTACCTTGGAGGACCCCGTGTCTGAACGAACTGCTGTCATCGCAAGCCGCGTTGGCCTGCACGCCCGCCCCGCCGGAATCTTTGTCGCCGCGGTCGGTGAGCTGCCCCTCGAGGTCACCATCGCGATGGCCGGCGAGCCGGCCGAAGATGCACTGGACGCATCGAGCATCCTCTCCATCATGAGCCTCGGCGCCTCCAACGGCGATACCGTCGTGCTGCGCGCCGACGGTGACGGCGCCGACGAGGCTCTCGACTCCCTGGTCAGGATTCTTGAGACGGATCTCGACGCCGAATAATACCCGTTCCCCGTTTAGGGACAATCCTTTACCGCACGCAACTAGGTAACTAGGCTAGGTAAATCTCAAGGGTACTGTGCCCTTGCGAGACCGGCGCACCTGTCGGTACCTGCACCACTATCTGTGCGAGCGAAAAGGAACTTAACGTGACTGAACGACAGACGTACCTGGGCAATGTCGAGACCACCGCCGACTCCGAAGAGCACACCATCAAGGACTGGGCCGACCTCGGCCAGGAAATGTGGTCCTATCTCACCGGCAAGGGCGCAGCCATTAATTATAGTTTCATCGATATGGTCGTTGAGGTTCCCCGCGATATCGGCCCCGACGCCCCACGAGCCATCTGGAAGCTCAACGGCACCCTGCGGGTCACCACGAGCGACGAGAAGTCGCTCGGTTCCGATCCGTTTCGGGGCTGATCGTGAGCTCCTCGGCGAGCTCATCACGGGCCGGCTCCCCGGTGAGTCTGCACATCGATCTCGCCTTCTCCCTGGTCGAACCAACGGGTGCGGTCGGTGCGTCGAAGGCTGACTCCAGTGCGGATTCGACCGGGGCGGAATTCGGCGATTCCTTTGGGTCAGCGGATGCAATGCAGGGCACGGTGACCGCCAACGGCACGGAGATCACCGTCTTTACGAGCAACCCGGAAATGTTCGTGCAGGGGCGTGCGCTCAACTTGGAACCGCTGCGCGCACTGGCTGCCGAATTGGCCTCCCGCGGCCTGACCGTCTCCATCACGGGCCCGGTCGGGCTGATTGCGCGTCTCGGCGACGTGCAGGCCTCCGTTTCGCAACGCCTCCTGACGCGGTCACCGCACATCGTGCTCGGGGCCCGAAACGCCCTTGGGCCGCTCGTGCAGGCACGCATGCGCGGACGTGCGCGCATGCCGGTTGCCATTCCGCTGCCGCCATCGACGGTGTTTCCGCTTGCACCCACATTTGATCGACACCGCCGGCGAAAGATCACCACAACGCATTACACGCCGGGAAGCGGGCGGCCCCGCCTCATCTTCGTTGTGGGATCGGAGAACTGGAACGGGAAGATGCCCCGGGAATTCAACCTGCTGCCGGGCGTGACGACGATCGGCTCGTCCGCCGACGCGGACCTGCAACTGCCCGGATTGAAACCGCTGCACGCCGAAATTCGCCACGATGACGACGATGAGTACGTTCTGTATGCGATGGGTGACGTCTCGGGCAGCTCTCGGCCGGTCGAAGGACGCATCGGGAACAGCCAGATTCTGCGCACCGGCTCGCGGCTCGAAATGGGGCCGTGGCGCATGGGATACTTTCGCGAGGAGTTTGCCGACCACGGTCGGCCGTTCGGCGGGCGCGTCGGCGGCGAGCTGGCATTCCAGAAGCCGCAGCCGCCCAGGCCGCGGGCCTGACCAGGCTCGCGAGGGTGTCGCACGTTCGGTGCGGCGCCCTCACGAGATGAACAGGTCGGTCCAAACCGCTCGAGAACCCGATTCCCCGATCAGGGCGACCGTGACGACCGATCCAAGAGCGCTGACCAGAACAAGGAGATCAAGAACAACGGTGCCCACGAGGCGTCGGGTGTGGTTCGGCAGAGCGGATGCGAAACGGGCGCCCTCGGCGGTCGCATAGCGATACCAGAACCACTGCAGTGCCGTCATAAAGAACAGGGCAATTACCCACGGCAGCATCGTCTTGCCGAGCGAGGTGTGCGCGCCGAGCAGTGGGGTCACGCTGACCAGCCGGGATTGCAACCACTCCCCCGCTTGCACGGCGAGCGGAACCAGCAGGAGCGCGGCGAGTGCCACCATAGGCGTCACGATGCCCAGTCGTCGCCGAGCGGCCGGCCAGAAGGCGGTGAGCAGTGCACACAAGGCGGCCAGCGGCACCACGATCACGATCACGATCACGATCACGATCACATGCACGATCAGCACGTGTATCGGCAGTCCGTTGAATTCCCAATCAATGTTCATGGCGTGTCTCCATTTCAACGTCTCTGGCAGGCGGGGAACTCAGAATAGACGGAAGCACGTGCCGGAGGCAAAATACCACTGTTCGGCGTTTCGTGCTGTCCCCATGACGGGGGAGGACATCACGCTGTCTGTCCCCACTAGATTGGAATTATCGAACCGATTACCCCGAGTCGGCGATGGAACGGACAATCGTGAAAATGTTGCAGACAGAGTGCCCCGAATGCCAACAAATGGTGTGGATCACGTCGGATACCCGCTTCGCGACCTATCATTCCCTGGCCAATTCCACCAAGGATTGCCCGGGCTCCCGAATGATCGTTCCGGTTCCCCCCAAACAGACCGCTGCGAGCCGTAAGCGGGCGCAGGCCGAACTACTCGCCTGGAGCCACTCAACGAGCGCCGTCAGTACCGCCAAGCACCAGGCCGCCTGACGCAGAGCCGACTCATGCATCCGAGGCGGTGTCGACTCCCTACCCGGGTCGACACCGCCTCGTTTTGTGGAACGGCGACCGCGGCTCAGTTTAGTCGGCCGACCGTTGCGCGCGCGGCGATTGCAACGGATACGTAACAAACCGGTCGACCGGGAGATCCCAATTCTGGCGCGGGGTAGACTTCCTTTTTGGTTTTTATCAGCCTCTTCTCAGGCCATGCCCCGTACGGTTACACACGGAGTTCCCCCACTCCACGTGAAGCCCCGGCATATTTCTCACCTCCCCCAGGCGAGAAGTGCCGGGGCTTTTTCGGTTCCGCGAACAACGCGCGGTACCGCCGCGCTGACACGCCCCGCCGGCACCGGGGCTCAGGCACCAGGGCTCTGGCACGGGGCTGGCGTCGCGATCCGCGATCCTTTTTCTTCCCGGGCCCGCTTTCCGAACATGGACCCGGCAACGATCCCGCGTGCATGGGGCGTTCAACGAATGCTGATGGCTCAGCTGAAGGACTGGTCAAGCAGCGAGCGCGATGGCGATGCCGCGCAACGAGCGAGTCTCGTGCTGTGCGGCCAGACCGGCCAGGAGCAGGGTGAGCTGATCGACCGGAGAGTCGGGCGCTTCGGGGTGCCACTGCACACCAGTAATCGGAGCGCTCTCGTGCTCGAGGGCTTCGATCAGGCCGTCGGGGGCATGGGCGACGGCAACGAGGCCGGCGCCGAGGCGGTCGACGATCTGGTGGTGGGCGCTCTGCACCGAGAGGTCGATGCGGCCGAGGCTCACGGCCAGGGTGCTGTCGGCGGCGAGGACGACGTCGTGGGTAGAAAGAATCTGGTCGATCGGCACGTCGATGTTTTTGTGAATGCCGTTCTCAATGTGCTGCACGAGGTTGCCGCCGAGGGCGACGTTGATGATCTGCAGGCCGCGGCAAATGCCCAGCAGTGGGGTACCGAGTAGGAGGGCACGCTGCACCAGGGCAATCTGGCCCGCGTCGGCGACCGCGAAGTGTGCCGTCTCACCCTCGTAGCCGTCAGCACCGCCGTAGAAGTGGGGCGTGATGTCTTCGCCGCCGACGATGACGAGGGCGTCGGCATCCGCTGTAATGTGCAGCAGGTCGACGGGCGTCACGTCGGCAGCGGCCACCCGGATGACGACCCAGCCGGCAGCGGCAGCATCGGTGGCCAGGCGCGAATTGAGTACCTGCACCTTGGCGTGGTACGAGGGACGGTCGGGGCGCGCTCCGGTGACCTCGACGACGGCGAGCATCCGCTTCGTGAATTCTTCGTTCATGCCGGGCTCCCGTCGGTGTCGATTGTGCTGCGCTCCTACCAGTGTGCGTGGCGCGCAGGTCGCGGGTGAGCGCCCCTGTAACACGGGGCAACCTGCCGGGCACAGAAAAATGGATGCCACCCCGACCGAAACCGAGGCGGCATCCGCTCACGCGTGCCGGCTACACCTGCCTGTTGGCCTTGCGGCGGTACAGGCGCACCCCGGCGCGCGCTGCGCCAGCGGCGACCAGGAGGGCAGCGAGGCCGACCAACCAGCCGTTGCTGAATCCGGCGCTGGCCAGAGCCGCCCTCGAGACGACCGGAGTGACGACTGGATCGGTGCTGGAGATGCGCAACAGCACGCCATTGGCATCGATCTCAAATCAGACCATGGCCTGCGCGTACGTCAGATCGGCTAAGGTGCCGTCCAGGGTCAGCGAGTGCCAACAGGCTTCGAGGCCGGCGGGCAGGTTGGCCGTTGTGGCCAGCTGACCGTTGGCGCCGACGATTCCGAAGGCAATAACGGTCGGGGTGGACCGCGCCGTGAGCGTCCAGGCGCTGTCGGGCACCAGGCCGGATGCGTAGACGTGTGCCGGAGCATCCGTCACCTGCTCACCCACTGCGAGATCGAGAGCCAGCGACAGGTTGTGAGCGGGAGCGGCAACGACCAGGTTGCCCAGGGCCTCAGCCGAGACACCTGCGGCATTGGCATTGAACGTGAGCGTCGACGTTCCGCTGTAGCTGGGGGTGCCGAAAATACAAACGCTCGGACCCTCGACGCCGCCCAGAACCGCATAGTCCAGGCCGTCGGGAAGGTCGGACAGTGTGAGCTCCCACCCGCCAGAGAAATCCCATTCGTCGGTGAAATCCAACGCGAGGGCCTGATCAATGGCGAGGGCCTGATCAATGACGACACCCTGGGCGGCCGTCAAGTCAGTGACGGAAAATCCGGGTCAATCGCCGCCGATCAGGTCTGTGTTGAGGTAGCTGTCGAAGTTGGCCGCGACAACCTGCGCGTTCGCCACGGCGTCGGCCTGCGACGAGCAGTAGTCGATGACGCCGATGGAGTAGACGAATGACGAACCACCGGTGACCCCCGCAGTCAGGCTGTCGTCATTGTGGCCGGTGTACGTTCGGCCGCTGCCCCGGAGTCGGTGCACGAGGACCGGGTCAGACTCCCGTCGGCCATCGGTCGAAATCCAGACCCCCCGAGTCGGTCTGGGTCCACGTGGTGTCCTCGTCGGAGCCGAGGTCGCCCTCGAGGCTGACGTCGACCGCGGCGGGCGTCGAAGTTCCGGCTTCGAAAACATTGACGTTCCACGTGACGAACGACCCGATCATGGTGACCGTCACGGTCACATCGACGTTATCGTCGCGTCCCGGAATATCGATGTCGTCGTCGTTCAGGGTCAGTACGCCAGCGTCGTCGCTGTAGTCCGCATCCGTCACGGCGTAGTACCAGCCTTCGCCGTAGAGCCAAACTGTGCCGATGGTGTCGAAGGCGTCATCGACGTGGGCGGTCTGGCCGTCGTCCACTGCTCCATCGGTCAGGCAGATGTCGGTCCAGGCGACCGAGTTGGTGGCGAAGTTAGCTCCTTCTCCATAATCCCAGCCGCAGACCAGCTCGTTCACGGTTTCCGACGGCAGGTCGGCCACCGGAAGTGTTCCGATGATGAACGAACCGCTGGCTGTGGGTCTGCCCAGCACAGTTGAGTCACCGCTGGCGCAGGTATTTTCGTCCATGTCGTAGTAATAGCTGAGGCCGAACACGTCGCCCGGAGTGAGATCGTAGTTTTGGAGCAGGTCCGCGAAGCTCGACGTCCACGAGATAGCTCCGCCGCCGTCACGATAGGTGCGAGCGTCCACGGGAACCCCGCCCGTGACGGTGACGATTTCACAGCCAACAAAACCACTGACAGACGAAACACCCCCTGAGTTGTGGATTGTCGATATGTTGCCTTCACCCGGGTAGAACAGGTGCGAGCTGAACGCAACGTGTTGAAGAACGCCGGTCACCGAGGCCGGTACCGCGGCGAGCGTGATGCTGCCAACGAGGGCTGCGGCGGCAATGCCGGCGACGAGACGCAGAGCGCCCCAGCCGGATGCACGCGATGCTGTGGCTCGAGAGGCGGTACACCGAAAAGACCGATGCCTTCTGGTTTACTGGTATAATTCAAGGCTGCTTCTGGTGTGAGAAGTGGCCGGCAGCGAGACAAACAACCCCGGTCGGAAACGGACGACGTCCCCGGGAAATTTCGTGTTGCCGTGGAGAATTTCCTGATAAGTCCCTGTCAGGGTAGGAGCGGAAGACCCCCATAATAGGCACATCTCACCCCGTTACCTTGTTTGTAACCTCGGATGGTGTGAGTATCTGAGGGAGTTGGCCTGTCGGGTCCGGCATGA